>JAFCBY010000011.1 GCA_017610485.1 Candidatus Falkowiibacteriota bacterium | reverse complement strand
GCCAATCACCCCTCATTGCCTCAACAAGGCAGCCCCTCCAATCCTCAAACCTAAACAATTCCTTTACCTTTACACCCTCAATCATAACAACAATTATTTGAGACGCAAAATACTTTAAATTAGGGCAGTTGCAGGCCATTTGCACAAGAACCCCTTTTCCACCCCAAAAAACACCGGTTTGGAATCCAAATTAGGATCCGAATCCCTGTTTTCGTTCCCAACAACAGCTTTGCACAAAAACTCAAGCCTGCACAAAAAACCCATTTTCTGCACAAAAAGGGGTTACAGTACTATTTTTTAATGTCTTTTATGCGCCTTTTTATTTATGGCTAATAACCCTCCTGAATTGAGTCTTTCTTCAAAAATTTTTAAGCAGGAGCTCAAGTTAGACCCAAAAGAACTCACATTAGAGTATATGAAACAACAGGATAAAAAACTTGGAAAGCCAGAAGTAGTAAAAGAAATTGAGAAGAGTATTAGAAAGGCTGAGTTTCCAGTTCTTATTTTAGGAGATAATGAAAAACCAGGAGAACCTAGCAAAATATTAGAAGGTTTCCAAAAAGATATTGTAATAATGGGTTTTCGTTGCGCTTTAGGTTCCCATATTTATGCTATCAACGAAGGAAAATTTGAGGATGATATTGAAAGAAAAATGTTAGAGGATACTAAGTACCCTAAGCTAATCATTATGATTAGTGGAAAAGGATTTGCTACTATTGGAGAGGCAAAAATTGTGAGGTCCAGAGAAGATTTAAAAGACAAGACTTTATTCTTTTTTGACCACGAAGGAGATTTCGAAAAACTTGTAAATCTAGCAAAAGAGAAAAGATTTCCAATAGAATTCAAATATCCAATCCCTTACTGCGGAGAAAAAGAACTAAAAGGCAAAGTTCTATTTGGAGTATTACATTGTTTTTATAGATACTTGCGATATAAACGAGATAAAGAAAAACCTATCGAAACAAATAATAAGTAGGTTGGTGTTGTTATATGAGTTCTGAAGGAGGAAATGTTATGGTCGTTACTTCAAAGGTATTGACAATTCTTCTAAATGCAGAGCATAGGCTAATTTTATATTATTTAGCTAATAACAATCCAAGAGTTGATGAACAAACATTGGCAAAGGAAACTGGACTCAGTTCCGACATGATTAGAGAAATATTAAGTCATTTGCAATCTACACAGCTTGCACAATTTGAATCAGAACAGGGGTATACTCTAACCGAGAGAGGGCTAGCCAGTTTATATAATTACCATCAAACTATAAAGTAATTATCTCTACGAAGTAAACTTTAAACTAAACGAATTCAAAGGCGTAAAATGAAAATTAATTTCAAACTCTGAATCTGCACAAAAAGAGTTAGAGTAGTGGTTTTAGATAATCTTTAAAGTAGTCTACTAAAAAAAACCATTTTGGCAACATACTCTTCAAAACAGAGTTTGGAGAAGCCCAAGACAAGCTTGTAATTTTGGGTTCCTTCATTAAACGCAAATTTGGCAATAATCTAAGGACAAAGACCATAGTAGGCAATACTAACGAGATTCTTTGCAAGGCAGTATGCCACAACATCTGCGTTTTAATCCAGGAAATCAACGAAATGGGAGTAAACCCTGAATTAATGCAGGGAAGTAATAAAACCCTTCAAATCGCTAAGGAGGTGGTGAATTCAGGGGGAACCCCTAAATGTGCAGGAGGCTATCTTGCACAAAAAGAGGGGTTTGAAACCCAAACTTGTGCTCCCTTCTTGTGCAAAGTTCCCAACAACGAAAAGTATATAAAGGTCATGACACTATCATGATACATCATGGGGAGTCATGATTCAATCAAGCAGTTTGAGGAAATGCTCGGAAACCAGGAGCTGGCCAAGAAAATTTCCCCCAAGTTCAGCGAACTAAGCCTGGACCTCAACGAGATAAACAAGCACTGTAAGGACCCCATGTTCATTGCAGTTCTCTTGTTCAAGCTTGCGGAGGAAAGGGAGAAGACAAACAAGCTGCTTGAGCAGATTCACGACAAGTTTGACACCATAATGTTCAGAATGAAAGCCCCCGAAATAGCTCAGACACAGCAAAGAGAAACCGAGCAGCCTAGCTCAATCCTTCTCTCAGAACAGGACCAAATGATAATGCACATGGTCCACACAAACGGCAGGGCAACAGCAGCCGAGATAAAAGCGGAACTCGGCTACAAGGGAAAAAATGCTGCCTCGCAGAGACTAAACCGCTTATTTCGAGAAGGGCATTTGAGAAAAACACAATCAGGGAGGAAAGTATTTTATTTGGCAAGGAACAAACAACTTCCTTAACTCCCAACCCCCACCTCCTTTGCCAAGTAAATTTCCTCCCCTCAAATGCCTCCTCCTTTGCCTTAGGGCTTCGGCCCTTCCTTTTTTTACACAGTCAATGCCATAGCCCCTTCAAGCAAGCAGCTTCGCCAAGCAAAATCTTTTATATTAAGACAAACTACTATAATTGCAATGGACGAGGAAATGATGGACGACAGGCCAGGACCGGGCCAGAAAAACAAAAAACTAATTATTGCCGTTGTGGCCATTATCATTATTGCCGGCGTTGCTGCCTTTGCCCTGCCAACACTTCTTTTGGATAAGTTCGGCTTGATAGAGATTCCAGGGTTTGGAGCAGAGCCAATCCAAATGCTTGTCATCGGACAGCCAAGCGTTGCACTTCTTTCAGATTTGGACAGCCAAAGAAGCCTGGTCTATTACAGAGTGAAGGACGCAGCTGACATGGATGCCGCGCCAAAAGACCAGCTTGCCCAATTTGACATCGTGCTCTTGGACCAGCATTTGGGGGCAACCCCCTATGACAAAAGCGTTTCAAGAACGCTTGGAGAGGCATTGGAAGATTATGTCAGGACAGGAGGCAAGCTCATTGTAGTAATGGACTCCGGAATTTACAGAAGCGGCGGAATCTATGGAACAGGCGTGGCAGGAGACGTCGTCGGATGGAAGGCAACCTTTGGAGACATCATACCAGTAGAGTGTGACC
The DNA here is from genome assembly GCA_017610485.1 of Candidatus Falkowiibacteriota bacterium. GTDB lineage: Archaea > Iainarchaeota > Iainarchaeia > Iainarchaeales > JAFCCL01. The sequence goes on along the minus strand of JAFCBY010000011.1, from coordinate 12,535 downwards.
TGGGCGCAAATAACTATCCAACCTGCACGCAGCCAATTGCTACAACCGGCAAAATCCACAGAATGGATTCCGACCACGCGATAATGAAGGGTATTGAGATTGCACCAGCCGATCCCAGATATGACCCACTGAGCATGATAACATTCGATGTCAACCCAACAGGGGAACAGGTTGCCTACATAAAGCATGTTGCGACTGCAAGCAACTTCCCAGCAATAGTTGAGAAGAAGTTCCTTGTGGGAAAAGTTATCTACTTCAACTACGACCCGGCAATGACTCCAGGGATCTGGCAGAATACTTTGGAATACCTGCGCTAGGGTTTTGATGCATAGCTTTATATTTTTCTAGCCCCTTTTGTGTAGTGGAATGGCTGTTAGAGAACTTGGAACCGGGGAAAATGTCATTGGCAGAAGCCTCTCTGATTTAGAGAAGTACAAGAACAAGGGCACGGGCTACCTTGGCAAGGTTTTGATGTCCTCGGGGGAGAGGCCTGTTCTCGGAAGCAAGATCCGCGTTGATGTTGCAAGACCGCACCTAATGCTAATTTGCGGCAAAAGAGGCAGCGGAAAGAGCTATACCATGGCCGTTATGCTGGAGGAAATGGCAAGGCTTGAGCCAAGCGTAAGGCAGAGGATTAGCGTCATAGTGATTGACACAGTAGGCATCTTCTGGAGCCTGAAAATTGCGAACAAGGAGAATGTCTCCGAGCTGGCGGAGTGGGACCTTGAGCCAGGCAACACAGATGTCAGGGTGCTTGTCCCAAAAGGAAAGCTTGACTTTTACAAGAACAGGAAGATTCCTGTGGACGGGGCCTTCACCCTGAAAGCGGCAGAACTCGAAGCAAGTGAATGGCTTGCCTTGTTTAAGATGAACTGGGCTGAACCCGGCGCGGTGCTTCTCTCAAGGGTGATTGACAAGGTAAAGGAGGCACTTGGAACCTACTATGGCATTGACGACCTCATAGCCACAATTAGGAAGGATGAGGATGCCGACAAGAACACCAAGTTTGCAATCATCAACAGGCTGAATGCTGCCAAAAACTGGGGCCTGATTGAGAAAAAGGGAACTAAGATAAAGGAAATTGCAAAACCTGGCGCAATAACAGTAATTGACGTCAGTGCATACAGGCAAGCCATTGGAATGGAGGGCACAAAAGACATAATTGTTGCATTGCTCGGAAAAAGGCTGTTTGAGGAAAGAATGCTTTTCAGGAAAGAGGAGGAAATGAAGCTCGTCCGGGGCGAAAAAAGGGAGTCCACAATGCCTGTTATCTGGATGTTTATTGACGAGGCACACATGTTTATGCCAAAGGACGAGGACAACATCGCGTTAAAGGTGCTGCTGGAATGGGTTAGGGTTGGAAGGCAGCCAGGTCTCAGTCTTGTTCTCGCAACCCAAAGGCCAAACAAGCTGCATCCGGACGCCATAAGCCAGTGCGACCTGTTCATAAGCCACAGAATGACTTCTCAGCCCGACATTCAGGCTGTTTCCGCGCTTAGGCCAAGCTATATGCACCAGGACTTCGACCGCTACTATGCCGAAATGCCGAGAAGCAAGGGCTATGCCTTGATAATTGACGACAACACCGAAAAGATTTGGATGATCAAAGTGAGGCCACGCTTTTCCTGGGATGCTGGTGTTACGGCCACCGCTTTCACAAAGTGATTTTTTAGAATTACCTCTTTGGACAGCGAGCAAAGCTACTTCTCAAGGCACTTGCCCAAAAGTTCATTGCACAGCCTATCAAGCCTGAAAAGCTTCTCGGAGTTGGCCTCAACAGCAATTGTTTTCCTGTCCTGCCAAACAAGTTTAAGCCCAGAGCCCTCTAGGCTAATGTTTGAGGAAAACTTCTTTTCGGCCATCGCGTTGATAAAGGGCTTCAGGTCCTTTGGCTGAAGGGCAATGCCTTTGTCAGACTTCTTCAGCTTTAGGTCAGATGCCATTTTGTTGAAGTCGATTGGCCCAATAAAGCGCGGCTTGAACAAAATTTCCTGCACTGAAAACATTTCAAAAAGCTGCCTGGCAAACTTCGCCGCATTTGCGCCGTCGCCAAAGGCATAAATTCTCCTTGTCCTATGGCTTTCAACAAAGGGAGCAACCCTCTCCCTCAGCTCTGAAAGGTTTTTCAGTCCCTTTTCAACCAAGTCAATTTGCTTGAAGAGTTCGTTTGCCTGCCCAACAACCTGCCTTTGCTTGAGCTGCTCTAAGAGCTCTTTCTCCAATTTGGGAAACCTTTCAACAGCATGCTCCATTGCAATAATGTTTTTTAGAAGCCTCTCTGTTTCCAAAGGAAGCTTTCCAAGCTCTTTTGCCTGCCTGTTTGCCCTATACAGCCCGAGCTCTGTCTCCTTAACTAAATTGACGAACTTTCCCTTGTCCATAATTCCCAATTAATATGATATGGTTTAGAATTATTAACCCTTTTCTATTACCCAAAAAAGGCTGAAAATTGGGCTTAAGCCACTCCGTCCCAACCTGCCAGCCTTGCCATCATCCACCAGAAAGCCTTTGCTTTTATTTTACAGTTGTACCCATGGGAATGCGCACAGCTTGATGGTAGGTTCAGGCAATCATCGGGATGGGTCGTGCACCAGGTAGTACACCAGGCACAGGAGTCCCTTGTATCAGGGTAATAGGTCCCTTCAATATCGTACTTTTCAATGTCTTCAAAATCAAACAGGGTCTTGTTGTTGTCAATGCAATAGTCCCTGACCATCTGGTTGTTCCTTGCAAGAATTGAGCAGCCTGAGGGCTGGTTGCTTGCATCACAAGGCGTGCGGTCCTGTGTGCCGTCAGTGTGTCCTGTCATGTAAATGAACTTCATGCCAGGGTACTGCGATTCCAAATAAGCCATGTTGTCCAGATACCTTTGCACTGTAGCCACTGTATTTGAGGACTGCTGCCCGCACCAGGACCACATTGAAAAATCGTAGTTTCCGGTATCTACAACAGCCATTGTTCTATTCAAAGCAGGGGTTCCATCCCAGTAATCATTCGGTGCAATATATGTTTCTGGAGGGTTGCCGTCATACATTCTCAGTGCTGCTGGGTCTTCCACTGGAGGCAGGCCTTCAGTTGAGCTTGCTCTTCTTGCAAAACTATATTTTGAGTCTCTAATCTCCAAATACTCCAGTCCTGAGTTTACTTGCGAGCCGTGTGAGGTGTGTGCGTAATGTATAGTAAGCTCTTTGGCTTGGTCCAGCCAATATTCGGGAATTGAGTCAAAAGCCTGGACAGCTTCGTGGTCCGCAATTATGAACTCGCCCACTATTGATTCGGCGACCTCGCAAATGCCAGAACCGGAATTCCAAGAGCAGCCTGTTGGGCTCACATCACAGGCATCAGCAGAGCAATCCACTTGTGTGTAATCATTGCAGGAAATTATGCCATAGCAGGGGTCGGCAACACACTGCCCGCTTTGGCATTCTTCACCATCACCGCAGGCATCTCCGTCTGCCCTAACCAAACAGCTCTCTTCGCCAACAGAACATGTGTAGGGCACATCTGTAACATTGTCACAAAAGCTTCCTGCCAAAGAGCATCCGAAATCGTGTGTGCAAACCGCCTCGCATGCGGCATCACAGCACCTGGTGGCATCCGAGGCAACTACCCAGCTGCCAGGGCAGGTCTCTGTATCAGTGCAGGCAAATCCGGACTGCTCAGCACAGGTTTGGCAGGCGACAGCAGTCTCCCAAAAACCAATGTAATCCAACATTGCTTCCAATGGCAGGTCACCCTGCTTCCACTCGCCAATAACGCTGATTAGCATCGGCATGTCAATGCTGTCCTGAGGCTGCAGATAGATTGTCCCTGAAGCAAAGGCGTTACCGCAAACAAGCAGCAACACAAGGGCTGCGCCTGCAACCATAAAAACCCTTTCAATCCTGCCTTGAAAAATGCAACCCATTTCGCAATAAATAAAAAGACCAAGGCAGTATTTATTCCTTTCTTATGGACTGATTTCCACTGGAAGCCTACCTTATCAAGGAAAAGGTGTCAAATACAGTGCCGTCAATGTCAATTGCCTGTCCATTGATTGCGGTATCAGACACAGTCAATTTCATAAAATGGCGAATGGCATCATAGCGAACGCTCCAATCAGGCAGCGGGTCTGGAGGGACATGCCCCTCATTCAACCTGCCGGCCGCGCCTGACACTATGTATACTACGCCGTCTGGGTCAACCTCCCCGTCAAATACCTGTAGGGTTGGGGCACCTGGATTGAAAACAACCTTTATAGGGTGGGTTCGCTCATAATCATGGTCGTGCCCTGCAAATATCATGTCCACATTGAACCGGTCAAGCAGGGCTGAGAGATGCTTTCTTTGGCCCAGATTGTACCTCGGTTCAGTGGAGGTTCCATGGCTACCGGAGCTAAAGGGAGGGGTGTGCTCCAAGACAAACTTCCATTTGATATCTGGGTCATTCTCACAGTCCTGCAAGACACCATAAAGCCATTTGTATTGTACTGAAGCCCAAGTTAAATCATCAACGTTTATGGGCTGTTCCGTGTACTGAGTTGTTCCAAGCTCACTGGTACCATCAATATTTGTTCCCCTAATGCTTCTTGTGTCATAGTCATAATTGTAAAGGCAAATAAAGCAGGCATTCCTGTACTTAAAGGTGTAGTACATATTGACATCATAGCCTGGATTGTCCGGGTCCTCAATAGGGCACCTGTTGTCACTGCAGCTTCCAACGCCATCTGGGTCGGCGGGAACGGTTCCGTAATGCGGCTGGTAATCAAGCACATCAAAATAGCCATAGTACGGTGGGTTGGACTCATGGTTTCCAATTGTTGCATAGAATGCGGTGTCAAGGCCTGGGGCAGGCGCCCTTTCCACCAAAGGCTCAATGCTCCTGCCAAACTCAATCCAGTCCCAGAAAAAAGTTGAAGGCCTGCCCCTATTTGCCATATCCCCGGTATGCAATACAATCGGGGGGTTAATCTCCTTGATAAACTCAATTATCCTCAGTCTATAAAGGCCGCTTGATCCGCCGCCTGGATCGCCCCTGTCATCACCGTAAACCACGAAGGTAAACTGGTTTGGGTCATCTATTACATTCCCCCAGTCAAACTGAACCCTGTCAAGGTTAACGCCTGGTGCGCCTCCGGAAAACCTCACCCTATACTTGAAACTAGAGCAAGGCAGCTGCCTGTTCAAAGTGTAATCCGACCACTTGCCGTTCTCAACCTCGGCCCAATTAGAACCATCACACGAAATTGAAATCATCGTAGTCTCGGTAGACTGGCCCTGCAGCTCTGCCTTGATGCTGTTGTAGGAACCGCCCATGTTAATCCAATCAGATTCGAAGGAGCCGGTCCTAATCCTTTGGCCACTTGCAAGAGCCTGAATCTCATCAGGGTTAAGGACCCGGTTCCAAACTGCAAACTCGTCGATTGCAAGATCCTCCCCTGAAACAGGGCTCCAGTCCCTACCAATGCCAAAGCTATTGCCAACAACCATTGGCCCTGTATCAGCCAGGGTTCCGGCCAAGGTTCCATCAACCCAGAGCTGGTGATTGCCGGACTGGTAAACCGCGGCAACATGGTGCCAGTCACCCAACTGCCAGTCAATTGCGCCAGAGTCTATGTACCGCCTTGTTTCATAGGTTGGGTAGAAGCGGATATTGCTGCCTTGCAGGCGAAGGTAATATGTAATCCCCCCGTCGAACACAGTCCACATCAAGCGCATGTCCAAGCCGCCTGTGGACTGAACCCACATGGAGACAGTCACATTGTCAGAGTTGATGCCCGTGCTGTTGATGTAAGGAGTGTTTCTTGAGCCGTTTTGCGCCATGAAGTATGCCTGGCCAAATTTTCCAGAAGTAGGCCAGAGCCCAACCGAATCCCAAATAGCAGGGTGCCTTTGGTAGGCAAAGTCATAGGTGTTTCTCTCATCATCCTCCCACTTGTGCGTGTTGTCAAAGTGCAGCAAAGCCTCCATAGAAGGGTCGGCCTCAAGCTCCCCTGACGTTGCCCCAGAGGGGCTTGCAAGCCCTGAACTGAAAATCACGTCCTGCGAATTGGAAATGCAGTCCATGTTGTCAAGCGGGTCAGTAAAGGTTGTTCCCTGAACCCCGCACTCGCCTTGAATGCAGATTGTTTCCGCCTTCCAGGTCGCGATTTGCGTAAAAAGCTGGGGCATTGTCATATCGCCCTGCGCCCAATCGTCAATAAAGTCCAAAAGTGCAGGAGTGTCAACGCAGAGCTGTGCCGTGGCATTTCCGCAGAAAATGGCCAGAAAGAGGAGTGTGAAGGCGGCCAAAAGGAGCTGCCCCCGCCTGCCATGAAACCAGTTATTCATTTCACACCCCAATAAGGCAAAAATGATTAATAAGTCTATTGGTTGAAAGAATTAGAAGAGTTGGACCTGGCCGGAATCGAACCGGCTACCTCATGCGTGTGAAGCATGCGTCATCCCATTAGACCACAAGTCCCGACTAACAATTTCTTCAGGCAAATGTTTAAATACCAAATTAGATGTATTCTTATTGGTTCGAATGAAAAAAATACTTTTTGCCTTTTTGGTTCTATTGCTTGCAGGAAGCTGCTTTGCAACAACGATTGATGCGCAGGAAAAGATTCCGGCGGAAACTGTCTGGAGCTTTTCTGTTACACTTCCTGACGCGGACGACTTTTCCGATGCAGACGTTTTCCTCAACGGAAACAGGATAATGTCATTTTACACTTACAACGGCAAAATAAAGTTTGAGGAAGAGGACGTTGACAAGACCAAGGTCTTCTCAAATACAGAACCCATTGGAAACCGGGTTTTCTTCCTTGTTGCCCCGCTCTCAAGGGGCGGCCAGGAAATCTCGGTTGAAGTGGACGGCGAGGAAAAGACCAGAAAAGAGGTCGACTTCTTTGAAATTTACGACGCCAGCGAAAGCGCCGACCTGGAAACACAAGTCAACAGCGTGAGGAACACAGCAACTTCTTTGCTCAACCAAGTTGCCGCCCTGGAAGATAAACTGGGCCAGGCACTAACGCAGGAAGACAAGCAGACCCTGCAGTCAGGCATTGACTCAATAAGAAACACTATTTCAGGCCTTGAGGCAAGTATCGCAGAGCAGGAGGCTGCGACAGGGCAAAAGATAGATATTTTGGCGGAGGACATACAAAACCTGCAGGGCATGACAACCGATTTGAATGCCAGCATGGCAGCAGGCGTGGGGATGTTTGGCCTCTTTGATTTGAACCCAAGCTTTGGAATGGCCCTTGCCTTTGTAGCCATAGCAATAGTTATAGCACTCGCCCTAATCAGATACAAGGACAAGTTTCCCACGCTAAAAAGCGGTCTCTACGGAAAGCAGGGAAAAAGGGATTCATTCTCAAAACACGACGAGGACATCGCAGAACAAGTTTTGACCGAATCCCAAAACGAAGACCAAAAAGGCAAGTGGGCCTATGGCAACTTCAAGCAGGAAAAGCCCAAAACAGAAAGAAAGCGCTTCAACGTCGGCGACTTGATTAGAAAGTAGGCTGGCTTCCCAATTACAAATTCTCCTTCAAGAACGACTTCAGGGATTCCAAATCCTTTTTCTCATGATTGTAGTGAAAAGTGTTTATTCCAACCGACTCGGCAGACTCCACAGCCTCTGCGCTGTGCTCGAAGTAGACTACGTCTTCAGGGGTCAAAGAAAAGTGTTCAAGCATTTTTTTGTAATATTCCGGGTCTGCCTTGTCTGGGTTGTGGGCTAAAGAGAATACTTCATAAGGCATGTTGACAATTCCGTGATTTTCCCTTTCCTCTTCGTTGGCATTTGTGAGAATTATCTTCCTGTTCTCAAATTCGTCAAGCAATGCCCTCATCTCTTGAAACAAACCGTATTCATCTACAAGCCCCTTCCAGGCATCAACCAAAATCACTTTAGCCATAAGAAAAACTACTCGTTGTCCTGCACAAACCTTTCAACGCCCCTGTCAAAGCTGGCTTCCACTTCCTTGCTGAAAAAGCAGCCCGGAATTTCTCCGGCCTGCCTGTGGTGTGCCACGCACTCGCAGCAGACGCCCTTCCTGGAACAGCCGGGATAAGTGCAAGTGCAGTTCTCCAGATTGGTTTCCTTTCTGCATTCCATCTATGAAGAGTGCTTGAAAAGATATTTAAACCAAATTGCGCTAATAATAGTGTGGTTTGATGGCTTTAGAACTAGATCCCTTTACAGCAGTGACCGCAGGCCTGGAAAAGATCTACGCCTCTGTGGCGGGCGCTTTGCCAACCCTTCTGTTTGTCGGCGTGAGCCTCTTGGTTGCCTACATTGCCATTAACATAGTTCAGCGAATTGCAAAAAGGTTCTTTGACAGGGTTGACTTTAACCCTGATTTGGAGTACCTTGCCTACAGGGGAATTGGCTGGGTTTCCTGGTTCTTTGTCCTGATTTGGCTTGTTGGCCAGCTTGGCCAGGAAGAAATCTTTGCCGCATTGATAGCGGGCGGAACGCTCGCAGGCCTGGCAATTGCACTCGCTGTAAAAGACAGTTTGGCAGACGTCGTGGGCGGCGTTCTCTTGCTGCAGGACAAGCACTTTGATTTGGGGGACAGGATAAAGACAGTGGGCACAGAGGGAAAGATTGTCGAAGTTGGTTTGAGAAAAACCAGAATGCAGCTTGACAACGGCTGCATGCAGATTATTCCAAACGCCAAGATTGACAAGTCAGGCTGGGTTCTCCTCCCAAGAAAGAAGGAAAGGGAGAGGCTCTTTACCAAGCTCAGCAAGAGGGCAAAAAAGGTTGTGCCAGGAAAGAAAAAGTAGCTGCCTGCGATTATATTTATGGACAAGTTTGTTTTGCTGAGCACCGCGCTTTTTGCAGTGGTGCTTGGAATTCTGCTTCTGGCAGCGCAGACGGCAACAATGCCTACAGAAAACTTTTTGCAAGGGCAGGACCTTGAGCCGGAACAAAACTTAGACAATGCCCAGGAACCAAGTCCGAACAGCACGCAGAGAGCAGGGCTTGAGCCAGAACCAATCCAGGTCTGCTTTCCAAACACCTGTATTAACGCAGAACTTGCCGAAACCCCTGAGAAAAGGAGGCAGGGCCTGATGTACAGGGAGCAGTTGGGAGCAGGTGAGGGCATGCTGTTTGTCTTTGAAACAGAGGCAGTTTACGGCTTTTGGATGAAGAATACGCTAATCCCCTTGGACATAATTTGGCTTGACAGCAGCAAGAAAGTTGTGCATATTGAGACCGCTGTGCCATGCACAACCGAAAGATGCATCTCCTACACCCCCAGCGCGGCCGCACTCTACGTCGTGGAAGCAAACGCAGGGTTTGCGGAAGAGAATGGGATAGAGATTGGGACGCCTGTGGAATTTGAGGGCTGATTGGAGAATGCAGGGAGGGAAACTTTCATTAAATTACTTCCGCGTCTTTTAGACCTTTGAAATGCTTGTCCATTGTTTTTAATTCCGAGTTGGTTAGCTCTGCAGTGGCTTTAATGATTGCGTCAGCCAAAGACAAGCCTGTTTCAATGCTTATTTCTGCAGCGTGGACTGCAATTCTTTCATCCAATCCAATAATTTCAGTTAAATCCACTATATATGCTATGGCTTGGTTTGCGCTCTGCTCGTTTAGGTCTTTTTTTATTTTTTTGTAAACTTCAAAGAGGACTATGGAAGGAGTCCTGTATCTTTCCTTGTCCGCAGTTTGAATTATTTTTGCAATCCTATTAGTTTTTGGGCCCTTGGAAAAGTACTCAATCCAAAGGCTGCTGTCAACTAAAACGTTCACTTTCATCCCTCAGACCCTTAGCAGAAACGCCTTTTGCTATTCCAACAGCAGATTTAATGTTTCCTATTTTTACAACTTCAATGCTGTTTCCCTTTTCAATCAAGACAAGCTTCTGGCCTGCTTTCAATCCAAGATCGTCCCTAGTCTTTTTTGGAATAACTATTTGGAATTTTTCAGACAAGATTACAGTTTGCATAACAATTCACCAAACAAATAAAGAAACAAACAATATTTAAATCTTACTATAAAGGCATGGATACATTAAAAGTAAGACTTTCTTTTTGTAGGCAGTCGGTGGTTTGCGGGAGAGAGGATTCGAACCCCCGTAACTTATTTGTATGCCCTGGCTTTCCTTCTGTCAACTTTTAAGATTTCTACCCTTTTCTCTTTCCAGTAAACATCGTAGATTACCCTGATTTTCTGTACGCGAATGCGGTAAGTGTTTTTGCTACCGCTTAGCTTGACAACGTTGAATTCTTCAACAGGAACAGGGTTTTCTTTCAGTTTTAGAAACAGGTCAAGAAGATTCAATTTGCTTTTGCGTTCAAGTTTTTCAATTTGCTTTTGCGTTCAAGTTTTTCAATTTGCTTTCTTATTCTCTTCGATGGCTTTAATTCAAATGCCACATCTAATCACTTTGAGAGAATAGAAAAGAGCTCCTTTTCTGAAATGTTTTCCCCTTGTCTAATCTCTTGCCTTATTTTCTCAAGTTCGGATGCTTCCTTTTGACTTATTTTCACTTCTGGCACAAGCCTCTTTTCAAGGCTTGAAACCTTGTCCTCCAAGCGGTTAAGCTTGTCGTAAACCATCTCCAGAGTAACGCTTTGTGTCATTCATTCACCTAATATATATTGTACTGGCTTTGATTTAAATTTATCGTTTGCAGGGAGGGAGGATTCGAACACCGTACACAAAACCGATTATTCGAGAAGCTTTAAGAGTTCCTTTTTGTCCATTTTCAGGTCCTGCTTAATGATTTTATTCAGCAAGCCTGGTCCAATCGATTCGTTTCCATGAATTGGCACACTTGTTTTTCTTCCATCAGAATGGGCAAAGCGGTGATGGCTTCCAGTAATGCGAGTTCTTTTGAAACCAAGCTTGTCCAGAACAGCAAGTAGCTTTTTGGGAGTAACTTGCTTTGGCAAGCATTACACCTCAACCATCTGAATACCCACAAATTGGTTGGAAGGTTTTTCTGCCTGCTCTTCCGAGCAGAGTTCAATTACTTCTTTAACTCTCTTAATCAGTTCATCCATTGACTTTGCCTGGGTATGGCAGCCCTGCAGTTCGGGAACGTCAGCAACAAGCCAACCCTCTTTATCCTTTTCAATAACAACAGTAAAAGACTTTTTTTCCATTAAATTCACCTGACAATATATTGCAACGGCTTTGATTTAAATTTATCGTTTGCGGGAGGGAGGATTCGAATCTGTGAACTACCTGCCCCTGAAGGGGCAGGCGTCCGAGGGCCTAAATCAGTTGCAGTTTAGCAGTGTTGTTTGTTTTTGAACTGGTTTTTTTGGTGTCCGGTGTTTTTTCTGGCTTTCTGTAACGTATTTTTTCATGGTTTCTGTTGTTACTGCTCCGACTGTTCTGTGGAAGTATCCGTCGCTCCACATGCTGTCGCCGTATAGCCCTTTGACTATTAGTCTGACTGGATATTTTTGCCTGACGACTCTTGCGCTTGCTCCTTTGAATCTTTGAGCAAGTTGGGCTATGCCGTAGTTTTTCCAGTCTGTTACGAACGCGTGAGCGTGGTCTGGGCCAAAACCTATTCCGGCTAACTGCACGTTGAGCCTTGCAGCAATCTCTTGAAACTGTTTTTCACATTCTGCTCGAACATCTTTGTCCTCAAAGATGCGCTTCCTATATTTTGGCGTGAACTGCAAGTGCAGGTTTGATTCACCTATACAGTGATTGTACCTTGCGAGTTTAACTTTTACATCCATTTTGTTCCATCTCCCGAGAAACAGAAACCTTTTTCTACAGCTACCGCTATATAGATCATTTGGTAAGGCGCGTGCCGCCGCAAGGCGGCCGCGCCGTATAGCTTCTATTTTCTCGTTACTATTTTTGTTCGAACTTGTAGAAATAGCTGTATTAAGGGGAAAATCTGGTTTTTCCCCTTAACAACCCCTTACCACTTGCCTCGATTCATCTACCCGCTAAAGCGGGTAGGTTTCTCTCGGCACGGCACTAAAGTAGCCTCTTGGGACATATTCTCACCTGACAGTAAGTTGTTCAGACTTTGATTTAAAATTATAGTATGCGGGAGAGAGGATTCGAACCCCTGTAGGCACTAAGCCATCAGGTATTTTCAGCAGAAAATCAGTTAAGACTTATCTGCTCCCTAAACCTGACCCGATTGACCAGACTCTGGCACTCCCGCAATAAAAGGAAGATTCCTTATAGTATATTGCAAACCATAGTATTTTTTATTGTATTTTTTGTTCAACCACTCGTCTTTCCAGCCTTTTTCACCGAGCGAAAGTAGAAGTTCGCACAAATCGTCTCTGAACTGCTTTGAAGCGCTTGTTACCCTCAAACCTTTTTTCCTTATGCAACCCTCAGTATCAAAGACTCCTTCAAGGAACGCAAGCCTTATTTCTTCATTCGCGTTTTTGATTATTTCTGGAACAAAGATTATGTGGGACTTCTTGCCTCTAGGAACATCAAGAAATTTGTTAAACAGGCGAAACGCAGGCTTGTTAGCACAGTTCGCAACGTAATGCCATTTGTCTCTTTTAAGACGTAAATGTAAATCTATGTTGTGTCCAAAGATTTTGACCATTTTTTTAATAAA
>JAFCBY010000090.1 GCA_017610485.1 Candidatus Falkowiibacteriota bacterium | reverse complement strand
CTTCACCCTTGCCGGCCTCGATTGCCTTTAGCACTGGGTCAATCTCGGCATAGGGCGCGCCGAGCTCTTCCTTGTCGGTCTGGCCAGGGGCAAGGCCGGCACTTGGTTTTTTTTTATGGTTGTTTGGGGGAAGAGCCTTGAATTTTGCAATTGCAAAAATATCTGTTTTGAACAGGTTTGCCAAGGGCATAAAGTCTGCCGCCCCGTCCCCGTGCTTTGTGAAGTAGCCAAGCATTAGCTCACTCTTGTTGCCTGTTCCGACAACCAGGGCCTTGTTGCTGTTTGCAAAGTCGTACAAGACAATCATCCTCGGCCTTACCATTGCATTCATTTCCGCAACCTTGCTTTGACCCCATTTCACAGATTGTTTGACGGCTTCAACAATGCTGTCAATTGGCACTGTTTCAAGGGAGATTCCAAGAGACTTTGCAAGCCCCTCTGCATCCGCCTTGTCCTGCTCGTAACCAAAACCCTTGCAGGGCATGAAAATGCCTGTAACATTTTCTTTTCCAAGTGCGTCAGCCAGGATGAAGGCAGCCAAAGCACTGTCAATGCCTCCACTCACACCAAGAACGGCTTTGGAAAAGCCCTCCTTTTCAAAGAACGCTTTTGTATCAGAGACTAGCTTTTGATAAACCTCTTCATAACCCATAAGCAGCACCAGACTAAATGAACAATGGCAATAAAAGCATTAAATAGGTTTCTAACACTGTTATCGCGGCCATTTCCTGAGCGCGAGCGCAAGCTCAAAGTGCTTCATTGCAGCATAGTCAAGTGAAATGCCTGCCAGAGTGGCGTCCAAAGCCTGCTTTGCGGCAATCGCACCATGCCTGGTTCCCAGGGGCTGGCCGTGGATTCCACCGCCAAGTTGAATGACAATGTCGTTGCCCATTGCCTTAACCAAAGGGGGAATCTTGCCTGGGTGGAGGCCGCCGGAGCAAACTGCAAGCATTGGCTTTATATGCAGCCAATTTTCAGAGAGCATGTGCCCTCTTCCCTTGTGAATAATTGTGTCCTCTATCTCTTCACCAATCGCCTTCACCTCTCGCTTTCCCCCAGCCATTTTGCCAACAATTGCACCAACGTGCAGCTGGTCAAGACCGACAAGCCTGCAGAGCTTTGCAAGCATTAGCATTGAAATACCGTGCTTTGGGTTTCTGGTGAAGGCAGCGTGGCCTGCCCTATGCCCATGAAGAATTAATCCGAAGTTTTCGTCGCGCAGGTCCTGCAAGGCAGACCATCCGACTGAAACAACGTCAACCATTGCATACTCGCACCCAAGCTTTTTTACCAGGCGCGCCCTTTCCATCATCTTGGAAAAGGAGGCAGTTATGTTCGGCATGTAGGCCTTTCTTTCCCCTGTCACCTTTTCGGCATTGTCTCTCGCCTTCAGGGTTTGCCTTAGCCTTTTTTCAAAGGGGTTGAAGCGCATGCTTGTCAAATTTTCATCATCCTTTACTATATCGCATCCTCCAAGCCAGGCCTGTTCTGCAACTGCGGCATGCTCTTTGGCGTTCAGGCCAAGCTTTGGCTTTACAATTGTGCCAAGCAGCGGCCTTTTCTTGACTTTGAGGATTTTTCTAATCCCCTGAATGCCAAAGGCCGGTCCCCGAAAAGAGCGGATGTACCTGTTTGGGAAATTTATGTCAAGCAGCCTCAAGTTTTTTACTTCCTTCATTCCAAAGACATTGCCTGCAACACTGCTTAGAAGCTGGGGAATGCTGCCACTTTCAAACAGGGCGGAGGGATAGGCAATTTTGGCAATTTTTGTGCGCTTGTTCAGGAAAAAAATTCTGGCGTGCAGTTCCTTTTTCATTTTCTTTGAAAGGGTGGAAACACTTGTCCACGTCCCAATACTTGACTCAGATGCAACTGCCTGGGCCGCCTCCTCAAAGGAAACGCCGGCAGCTGGCTCTATGTAAAAGGCTGCCACAAGGTCTGCCCTTGGAATATACTTTGGATTGAGGTATCCTGAATAGGCTTTGGTTGGCATTTCTTAAAACCCAATAAAAAAAGCTTCAAGGTTATATAATAATTCTCTGATTTGGGCATTTTTCAGATTTACAACAAAGTCTGGGCCAAACAGGGTATTATAGTACCCTGCTGTTTATTCACAACCGCCTTCTCTTTTTGGCGGGCATCTTACCAGGCCTTAGCCTTAGGAAAAACTTTCCGCCAATGTTAACCAATTCATACCGCTGATTTTGCCTGGCCAATTCAGAAAACCTCCCGGCAAGTTCAGGGGCGTACATATTAACGCCGCCCCAAAACACTTGACTTAATTAAGTTGCATTTCCTATCCAAATCGCTTTTGTACGAGTCCCTGAGCTTTGAGCAAAGAATCTGCGCCTTTGCGCGCTTGCAGCACTGGTATGCCCCCTCCAAAGAAGGGAACATTGAATTGCATACACTGCACCTGAAGAAAACATCCCCCCCCTGAAGCTGGTGAGCCAACATCAAAAACCACCCCTCCCCCAATGGGCAACATTAATTATCATTATTGATAATCGACATCGCATAGTAATAGGTATAATGGTTATGTAAATATATCGATTATCAATATAGATAATCGATTGGGATGCCTTTTTGAAATGCTTGACAAAGCAGTGGAAAACATGATTTTTGATTTTATAGCTTCTTCGCGCGAACCCATCCACAGCACGGAAATAGCGAATGCGCTGGGAATTAACAGAGTGACAACCACCAAGTACCTGAGTGTGCTGCACTCAAGGGGGCTTATAGAATTCAAGAATTTGGGAATGGCAAAGGTCTGGATGCTTGTTGAAAACCCCTTGCTCCAGGCGTTTGAGCAGAACGACATGGACAACATGACAATCCAAGCCTTTAACAGTTTGGCCGACGGGGTCTGCGTTTTAGACCGGGATTTGAACATCGTCTGACTGAACGCCCAAATGGAAAAAAGGCACGGCAAGCTTGGCAGCGCAAGGGGTGACAACTGCTTTAAAGTGTTTCACGACGAAGCTATCATCTGCGAAAACTGCCCGAGCAAGAAGACATTCGAGACAGGGGAAAAGGCACAGGTCTCCATCTAAAAGAAGGGCCAGACCATTGAATTGTCCACATCCCCGATTAAAAACAAGCGCGGGAAGACAATTGCAGTCATAGAAACCGTGCGGGTTATGGGGGAAACGGCCCACTGTCGTGAAGAAATAGGTTTAAATAAACCAAAAGAGAGAATATCTATTTCTATGATCATTACAATTACGGGATTTCCCGGAAGTGGAAAAAGTACTCTTGGCAAAGGTATTGCGAAAGAGCTTGGCTTGAAGCACTACTCGGCAGGGGACCTGCTGAGGGCAATTGCCAATGGGAAAGGGATCACCGTTCTGGAATTGCACGAGCTGATGAAGAAGGACAAAAGCGTTGACCTCGAGCTAGACCAAAGGAACAGGAAGCTTGGGGAAGAGCAGGACGACTTTGTGATTGACGGCAGGCTTGCATGGCACTTTATCCCAAAGTCAATCAAAATCTTTGTAAAGATTGATTTGGAAAAGGCAGCAGAGCGCGTGTACAGGGACATGTGTGAAGGAAGGGAAGAGAGGCAGGGAGAATGTGAGAACAAAAGCCCGGAAAAGACCCTGGAGAACATGCGCAAGAGAATGGAAATGAACCAGAAGAGGTACAGGGAACTCTACAAGCTGGACTACTTGGACGAAAAGAATTACGACATTGTTGTTGACACCACAGTTTCCGAAATAGACGAAACCAGAAAAATTGTTTTGGAAGAGATTAAGAAAATTTCCAAAAATTGATTAAGACAGGAAAAAGGCTTGGAAAAGGGAAAAAAAAGAATTTCCAAAAATTGATTAAGACAGGAAAAGGGTTTTGCAGCAAATCAAGAAAATTGCCGGAAAGTGAGTTGGATTGGCAAAGAGAGTAAAGGCAAGGAATGCAGGCAACAGAGGAAATTCCGGCGCACGCCAGAGAGATGTCCAAGCACTCACTGGAAGAAAGACAAGGCGAAGGATGCTTGCAACTTCTTTGAGGGCAAAGCTGATTGTAAAGAGAAACAGCGGGACCCTGATGACCGCCTACAGGCTTATCAGGGACAATTTCAGGGCTTTGAAAAAGGGAAGGTTTATTGCAACAGAAGAGATGTCAATTGAAAGGGCTGCAACAGGAAAATTCAAGGGAAAAAAGAACATCTTTACGCTTCTTGTTAAGACAAGGGAGTTTGGGTTCTTTGTCAAGGTCTTTAGGCCAAGGGCAGAAGTTGATGTGCTGAGGGGGCTAAGGCTTTTGGAAGAAGAATTGAGGCACAACCATTACTCTATTGAGGGCGTGAGAATGACACCTTTAAGGCCGCTTCTCGTCTACGAAGACCTTGTAGGAAAAAGAAGCTTTCTTGTGAGCGGCTTCCTCGAAAAAAGCGAGGCGGAGCAGGTATCACACATGAAAAAAAGCAAGCTAAAGGACAAACTGGAGGGCGTGATTTTGAGGTTCGGCACTAGAATGGAGGCATTGCACGACGTTTGGGAAATAGCCCCAGTTAATGCCTTCTACCACAAGGAAAAGGACACTGTTTATTTGTTTGACATATACCATTTCGTTCCCTAGCAGGGCAAAGAAAAGGTTTATAAAAAACAGGCGCCTAAAGGTAAACAACAATAGAAGGGATTGAAATGGAAAGGGTTAAGACAGGAATAATTGGGTTGGACGACTTGATTCAGGGCGGGTTTCCTCAAGGAAGCAGCGTTTTGCTGGCGGGTGGAACAGGAACCTGCAAAACCATTTTTGCAATGCAGTACA
>JAFCBY010000155.1 GCA_017610485.1 Candidatus Falkowiibacteriota bacterium | reverse complement strand
TTGAAAGCCTAATTTCCTTTGGCTGGGACCCAAACATTAAGACAAGGTATCATGCCTTCAACAACCTTATGAAGGAAACGCAGAAGCAGGAGTGCGAGCAGGTCTGTGAATGGCTTGAGGCAATGGGTGACTATTACATGCAGCGCGCCAGGATTGCACAAAGCTATTCGCAGCACGCAAACCAAGCAGACTTTTCTATGAGGTGTTATGGGGCAGCAGGCTTTCTTTACGGAAAGCACGGTTTCAAGGACAAAGAATTTGAATCGCAGAAACTGGGCTATGCCCTGAACGCAAGGCTTGGTCATGCCTAAGCAAAAGAGTTAAATAGCTGTTTCACCTGAATTCTTTTGAGGACTATGAGAACACCTTACGCCAAAGGACCGCCTGGCAAAAGGGCTAGGAATCAACACATCCCCATATTGGCTATTGGGCATCCTGGCAAGAGACCTAGGCCAAGGCGAACTTCTGAAAGGCTAAGGCGACAGCCTGTTGATATCTCTCTAAGAAAACACCATGTTTCTAAAGATACTCGGCTTTTGATTGATTCAGTTACGAGTCATATTGGAAACCGTGCGCCAAAGGCTTGTGAGCAGGACCTGGTGAAGTTGCGCAATGTAAAGCCAGGGGAACAAATATGGGTCGCGCTTCGACTGGAGGCCGGGGCAAACAAGGTTTGGCTAAAGATGATTGATGAAAAGAGGTCTAGAGTTGCAAAAGCCTATAGGACCGGCCTTGTGAATGTTTACACTGTTGCAAGTGCCCTCTTTGAGCAGGCTGGCCTGCGTGCCAAAACAAAAAGTGAGCAGGCAGCCCTGCATGCCAAGGCAACTGAAATGCTTGACGAAATAAAGGGCATTAAAAGGATGCCAGAACCTTAGGTTAACCGCGGCAGAACCCCTAAGGCTTTTTTACAGTGGTCTTTCTTGTCAGCCTGACGCGCATAATCTTTGGACCTCTTACACAAATTGTTTTGAGTACAAAGTTTCCGACCGAAACCTCTTCGTTCTGCTTTGGGATTCGGTCAAGCTTTTCTATTATGAAACCGCTAATTGTGTCAAAGTCTTCGCTTTTCCACTTTGTTTTCAGGGTTTGGTTTACTTCATTCAAGGAGGTGCGGCCGTCTGCCTCAAAGCAGCCAGGACCCGTTTTTTCAATCATCGGCAGCTCTATCTCGTCAAGGATTTCCCCCACTATCTCCTCAAGCAGGTCCTCCAAAGTCACGAGGCCGAGAACGCCGCCGCAATCATCCACTACTACTGCCCGTCAATTTTCTTTGTCTGGTGGGCAAAAATAACCGGCCTTGCAAGCTGCTTTACAGTTGTCTTTGTTTTTCCAGAAGACAAGTAATCCCACACGTCTTTAACATAAAAAAGGCCAATTATCTCGTCAAGATTTTTTTTGTAGACCGGAAGCCTGCTGTAGGGTGTTTCTGCAAGCAGTTTGCTCACTTCCTCCACTGTCGTGCTGGCATGAACGGCTTTTACTTCACTTCTTGGGGTCATAACGTTTTCAACGCTTATATCGTTGAATTTGAAAATTCGGTGAATCATTTGCTTTTCTCTTTCGTGGATTGCGCCTGCCTCTGCTCCCATTGTAACCATTGTCTTGATGTCCTGCTCTGTCATGGCCTCGTCGGTCGGCTTTCCAATTATCCTGATTATTATCCTGGTAAAGCCGTTCAAAAACCAGATAATCGGGCTTAAAATAATGCTGAGCCATTTTATGGGTCTTACCACCAAGAGAGAGATTGCCTCAGAGTTCTGGACAGCAAGGCTCTTTGGTGTTATCTCACCGAGTACAAGGACCAAAAAGGTCATTATTCCAACAGAGATGCCAACAGCATAGCTTGAGAAGACCTGTAGTGCGATATTTGTTGCAATTGCCGCAGCCGCAATGTTCACTACGTTGTTCCCAATCAGGATTGTGGTGAGCATTTTCCTCGGGCTTGCCTGGAACTCTTCAAGAAGTTTGACTGCCTTGCTCTTCTTTTTGGCAAGCTGCCTTATTCTTACCCTGTCGACGGAGATCAAAGCCGTTTCAGTGCCTGAAAAGAAGGCACTCAGCAATAGTAGGATTATCAGAATAATTAAGTCAAGCTCTAACATTAGAAAAATAACTCCTCAGGAGTTTTTAATCCTTGTCCTTATATCTT
>JAFCBY010000089.1 GCA_017610485.1 Candidatus Falkowiibacteriota bacterium | reverse complement strand
TTCCAGAGGAAGAAAAACGGGAGCTAAAGCCAAAGGTCTCTGTCAGGGGAAGATTAAAATCTGCTTTCACAGGCTCCGTTGAATTGAAGGAGTCCGATTTGGAGGAGCTCCTTGAAGAGCTTGAGCTTGCCCTCCTTGAATCAGACGTTGAGCAAAGCACGTCTGAGGAAATCTGCAAAAAGATAAGGGAAAGGCTTGCAGGCCAAAAGATTCCAAGGGGAAAAAACGTTGAAGCCTTTGTTAAAAAAGAGATTTCCGAAATTCTGCTCGAGCTGATGAAATCCGAAAGAATTGATGTTTTGGAAATGGCAAGGCAGAAGAAGGAAAAGCCCTTCAAGATACTGTTCTTGGGTCCAAACGGGGCTGGAAAGACAACAAGCCTTGCAAAGCTTACCTGGCTGCTGAAACAGAATGGATTGAAAGTCATTTGGGCAGCTGCCGACACATTCAGGGCGGCCTCCATAGAACAGTTAGAAAAGCACGCGAAGAACCTGGATGTCCGCGTCATAAAACACCAGTATGGCGCAGACCCGGCAGCTGTTGCCTTTGACGCAGTCAAGGCAGCCGAAAGCAAGAAGATTGACGTTGTTTTGATTGACTCTGCCGGAAGGCAGGAAACAAACAGAAACCTTATGGGTGAGCTTCAAAAGATTGTCCGCGTTGTCAAGCCAGACCTGAAATTGTTTGTTGGAGAGGCCTACACAGGGCAAAGCCTTGATTTATCCTGACAAAGATTGATTGTGACAGCAAGGGCGGCACCACAATCTCACTTTTGTACAAGATTGGCAAGCCTATTCTCTTTGTGGGAACAGGACAGGAATACAAGGACCTGCAGGCCTTTGATCCGGGCTTTGTTCTCGAAAGGGTAATAGGGTAAGCAATATTAAAGAGTTTGGCGCTTTTTCTAATTGAATGAGGCTCAAGGCATTTACTTTTGTGGCACTGTTTGCACTGATTCTTCTTTGTGGAACGGCAAGCGCCAAATCTTACACCCTTGACAAGGCCGAAGTCTACTACAAGATCCTGCCGGACGGCTTGGTGGAGGCAAGGGAGGAAATAACCTTTGACTTCAGCGGTGACTTTTCCTTTGCATACAGGGACATTCCAAAAGGAGAATGGCATGCGGAAAATATCGCAGTTTATGACATCACCGGCGGAAAAAGGGAGCAGGTTAAAGCAGAACTGTTAGACAACGGCAATGACATGAGGGTGAAGTGGTTTTATTCGGCAAGCAATGAAACCAGGGTCTTTGCAATAGAATACAATTTGTTCAAAGCCGTTAAGGCATATGACGACGTTGGCGAATTCTATTGGAAGGTTTGGGGAGAAGGCTGGGAGCACAGGCTCGGAGAACTGTATGGGGAGATAGAGCTGCCCTCGGAAGTGCAGGACGCAAAGGACGTTTACAGCTGGGGACACCCCGAAATCAACGGAAAGATCGGCCTTGTGGAGAACAGGACGCTTATCTTCCAGGCGTTTGGCATTCCAAGCGGCCAGTGGATGGAAATAAGGGTGCTTTTTCCAGTTGAGCTTCTTGAAAGCGGGGAGAATGCGGTTGGGGTGGCCGGGCCAGGACTTGAAAAGATAATTGAGGAGGAAAAGAATTGGGCAATGCCGGTAGACTTCTTTGAATTTATTCCGGTGATATTTTTGGGTTTTTTCATTCTAGTGATTGTTTTGATCTTTATTGGCAAGGTGCTTGCACCGGCAAAATCTGCTCTTATTGGAAGAGTTATAGGAATAGGATTTTTTGTCATTTGGGCAGGCGTTATGGGGGTGGGAATTGCGCAACTTATAAGGCTGGACCTGCTGATTATTTTCATTCTTGCCGAGGCAGCACTGTTTGCCCTTGTCTGGCACTTCTTTGGAAGGGAGCCCTATGTTGACCTGCAGGCCATTTATGAACGGGAGGTTCCCTACAGGTACAGTCCCGCTGTTGTCAAGGCACTGATGAGCCCTTTGACAAAGAAGCCAAACGTTGAATGCATTACCGCCGAACTCTTGGACTTGTGCCTTAAGGGAAAGCTGCAGATAAAGCCGATAAAGAAGGAAAAGTTTCTCGGAATTTTTGGCAGGGACGACTTTGAAATCAGGATACTTAACAGAGATATGACCGGCATTCCGAAAAGCGAGAAAATGGTTTTCAAGCTTATCTCCGAAGCAGCCGGAACAAAGTATGAGGGCTTCCTCCTTATGAAAAAAGTGAAGGACAAGACCCCTGACATGGTCACTTTAACCGGCCTGCAAATTTACATGGCGTACAACAGGGCGAAGAGCCAGCTCTTTGCCCGGGACTGGCAAAAGCAGGTTCAGAAACAGGCAGAGGCGGAAAACTTCTTCAGCAAGAAGACGGCCTACCTTCCTTTTATTGTGGGAACGGTTGTTATTGCAGGCCTGGCCCTTACTTTGGCAGGCGTCGCAGTTTTGTTTGTGGGGGCTGAAGCCATTGTCCTGGCAGTCCTCTTCCCAAGCGTGCTTCCAAACAGGACTGAGAAAGGTGCATTGCACCACAAAAAGTGGACGCTTTTGAAGAAGTTCCTGAACGATTTCAGCAACCTGAAGGAGATGCCGCCGGACGCCATAGTGATCTGGGAGCAGTATCTTGTCTACAGCATCCCTTTAGGTGTTGCAAAAAAGGTCCAAAAGGCAATGGACCACGCATTCAAGGGAATGACAGGCGAATACAGGGGCCATATCTTCGCAGGCAGCTATGCAGGCTTTAGCGCTGCAGGCGTTGGCGCAGTCGCAAGCAGCTTTTCCTCCGCTTTTTCCTCCGCATCCGGAACCTCGGGTGGAGGGGGCTTTAGTGGCGGCGGAGGCGGTGGGGGCGGCGGCGGAGGCGGCGGAGCCGGCTAGGCCTTAGGAAAAATCAATCATTCTTTTCCATAATCGATTTCAGTTTTAATAAAATAGCCCTGGTAAAAGGATTATTTAATTCTCCTTTTTTCACCTGTTCAACATACACCAGTTCTGTTTGATTCTCGCCCAATTTTTTGTAAGTATATTTTACGACAAAGGTTTCATCCAGATTGGTTAAGGCAAATGTTTTGTTGGCCTCAAACTCCAAAACTTTATAAAAATTCCAAACAGAATCTTTTCCGCGATTTTTGTATACAGTATTTATTTTGGGCGGATATTCTTCAGCGATTTCTTCAACAATTGACGGCACCCACAAAGGAGTATTCTTTGGGTTGGTAGTAAATTCAAAAACCTCTTCAATTGACCTTTTGATGATAACCGAAATTTTGTTTTGTTTCATACTCTAAATTAAATGTCAAACAATATATATGATTTTGTGGAAGTGAAGAAAGCTAAAGCAAAGTTTAAAAAGGAAAAAGCCCTTATTAGTTTCATGAAAAAGAAGGCAAGCAGGAAAGAGAAGCTTTTCAGCTTTGACCAGTTCCTGATAATGATTGCTTGGCTTATCTCTTTCTTCATGATCCTGTACTATGAACTTCCGGTAGAGTACATAATTGTAAGTGTTGTTGCGTTCATTGTCCTCAACATTGCCATCGGAGTCTGGGTAAACAGGTTTATTTTCCCGATAGCGGACAAAAGCTACAGGAAATACCTCACAATGCAAACGATTTTCATGATTGTTTGGGCGCCTGTCCTGTTCATGCTTATGTCCATGGACAGAGACGACCTCATTTCAATTTGGATAATTATCCTGATAATCTTCTACTTCGGTGTTGGTGTTGCAAGCGGCGGCAAAATGTTTGGAAAGAAGTAATGCTTGCCTAGCCCTGCGGTGGAAAAAAAGGCCATGTGAGAGGCCTCCTACAAGCCTCTGAGCTTTGCAATCCTTTCAGCTATTGGCGGATGTGAGGAAAAGAGGCCCTTGAACCAGATCTTTTGCCCCTTCAAAGGGTTGGCTATGTAAAGGTGGGCTGTTGCCTTGTTTGCAGCCTCCAAAGGCTCTGTATCCTTGGAAATCTTTTGAAGCGCACCCGCAAGCCCGAGGGGATACCTTGTCATCTGGACAGCGCTTGCGTCAGCCAGGAACTCACGCTGCCTGCTTATTGCAAACTTTATTATCTGGGCAATTACAGGGGTTAAAATTGCCAAAAGAAGGCCCAATGCAATCAATGCAATTCCTATGCCATTGTCCTTGCTTCTGCCTCGCCCTATACTGCCCCAAAGGAACATTCTCAGCAAAAAGTCGCTTAGCAAAACCGTGAGACCGACAAGAATTGCGGCCATTGTCATCACCCTAATGTCATAGTTCTTTACGTGGGACATTTCATGGGCTACAACCCCTGTAAGCTCCTCCCTGGTAAGCCTTTTCAGGCAGCCAATGGTTACGCAGACAACCGCGTGCTCCGGGTTTCGGCCGGTTGCAAAGGCGTTTATTGCAGTGTCGTGAATGACATAGACCCTTGGCTTTGGGACACCTGCGGCAATGGCCATCTCCTCAACTATGTTGTGAAGCTGCTTGTATTCTCTGGGATCGGCCGGTTTTGCCCCGGACAAAGCAGTAACTATCCGGTCACTGTTGTAATAGGCGACAAGAATGTAGACAATGGCGATTACTCCAAACAAGGGAACGTAGAAGTAGCTGTCCAGAATGAAGGAAACCACAAAGCCCAAAGCCATTAATAAAAAAAAGAAGACGACAAACAGAAAAATAGTCATTTTCCTGTTTGCGCTAATCTGTTCATAGAACGACACATTAAATCCCCCGAGGTTATGCAAGGTCCTTGAAGTCTGCCTTCACAGGCTTCCTGTCAGCAGGCGTAGCCAACTCATAGTACTGCCTTTCCTTGAAGCCAAACATCCCTGCAAAGATGTTGTTTGGGAACACGGCAATTGCAGTATTCAAAGACATCACTGAATCGTTGTAGAATTGCCTTGCGTAGGCAATCTTGTTCTCTGTTGTAGCAAACTCTTCCTGCAGGCTCTTGAAGTTTTCACTTGCCTTAAGCGTAGGATAGTTCTCTGCAACAGCAAAAATCGTCTTCAAAGCACCAGACAACATGTTGTCGGCTTTCGCGCTCTGGGCAGGCGTTTTTGCGGACATTATGGCAGTCCTTGCCTTTGTTACATCGGTCAAAACCTTTTTCTCAAACCTGGCGTAACCCTTAACGGTTTCAATCAGGTTTGGAATCAGGTCAGCCCTCCTCTTCAGCTGCACATCAATCTGCGCCCAAGCATTGTTTGTGCGCTTCTGTTTCGTGACAAGGCCATTGTAGATTGCAATAACGACGATTGCAATTATCACCACTATTACAACCAATGCAATGCCAAGCAAAAAAATCAAGTCCAATTGAAAAACCTCCTTTGGTTGAATAAATGCTACTATTAGAAATTAACTTATTTTAAAACATTTGGTTTCTGCATTTGGGGGGGCATCTAAACGGCTTTCTGGCCCAAAAAAAGATTTTTACTTGGCTTTCTTTCTCTTTGCTTTTGGCTTTGCCTTTGCTTTTGGCTTTGCCTTTGCTTTTGGCTTTGCCTTTGGCTCAAGCAGGGAACGGTCTAGGTAGTAGAGGTTTCTG
>JAFCBY010000088.1 GCA_017610485.1 Candidatus Falkowiibacteriota bacterium | reverse complement strand
CATAGCTAAGCAAAGCCTGCCTGATAACCTCTGTCTGGTTTCCAGCATAGCCTCTTTCAATTGCCTTCTTCAAGATAGCCTCGTAGGGCACGCCAAGATCCGCATTCATAAAATTACCATACTCAATAAATGCGCAGTAAAGTATATAAATAGTGCACATTCAATGCTCATTAAATATGCCTTTTTTTTTATCAAAACTTGTTTATTACCGTGTCGTAACTGCATTTCATTCCTGCCCTGAGGGAAGCAAGTCTGTCGCGTGTCTTAGTTTCCTTCTAGTGCGTTTTTGTATTGTTTTTTGAATCTTCTTACTATTCTTGTTGCCAGGGCCCTTGCGTTGTTGTTGTAGTGGCATTTTTCCAATGCAGAGAAATATTGCTTTTTCTCTTTTGTTTTGATGTCTATCATTGCGTAATTGTTTTTGTTCAGAATAAAGTTCATTAGTATTCTTGCTGTTCTTCCGTTCCCGTCTTGGAATGGGTGTATTCTTACAAGTTTCCAGTGAACCCATGCCGCCAACTCTAAGGAATGGAGTTCTTTTTTTAGCTGGTTGTATTCTTTGAAGTAGTTCTTCATGTCTGTTATTACGAATTTTGGCGGTGTTGTTTCAAAGTTTGAGCCTGTTATCCTGTTCTGGTGTGTTTTGTATTTTCCTGCTATTGCTGGCTTGGTGTCCTTGAAGTATATTTCGTGTATTTTGAGTGCGAGGCTTTCGTTCAGTTTTCCTTTATGCTTTTTTATGAATTCCAGTGTTTTTTGGGCAGCCTTTGCTTCTAAGACATCCTCCAGTGGCTTGTTGGGAGCGATGTCTTCGCTTAGGAGCAGTTCCACTTCTTTTGGGCTTAGCGTGCTGCCTTCTATTGAATTTGTGTTGTAGACGAAGGCCATCACGAAGTTTTGGTCGAACTGCTCTTGCACTGTCCTGTTCTGAGTTTTGTATCTTTTCCGGAATTCTTTGTTTATTTTGTCTATCTCGCCTATTTCGTCTTCTGTTAGGTAGTGCCTGCCGTGCATTCTTGTTCTTTCTTTTTCCACTTCTTCCTCGAATTGTGCCATCAGCACCTGCAGTTTTGTTTCAGAAGGCCTTTTTGTTCCTATGTATTTCCTTAGCTGTTTTCGCTTTCCGCTGGCTACTTGGATGTTCTCAGCTAAATAATAGTATGTGTTGTTTCCTTTCTTCTGCTTTGTCAAGTAGGTCATAACAATACTTATTACTCAAAAACATTTAAAAAACCATGAGTAATAACAAGAAATGAGTAATACTGTTAGTTGGTGTCCGTTTAAAAAGCTTGCTGTAAACACCATAGGATACTATGGTGGTTTACTTCATCATCGCCTAGTGGTACCTTACCCTTTCCTCTACTTTCTTTATCTGGGCAAGAACCTCTTCCTTTCCACCCTTGGCCAGATAGCCTTCCAGAATGAGTTCCCAGCCCTTTGGCATTAGTTCAACGTGTGTGGCCTCAAAGGTCTTTTTAAACACGAGCAGGTCAACTGCCTTGTCCTCTGCCTTTTTGGAGTGTTTTCCAAGGCCGAAGTCGATGAAAAAAAGCTCCTTGCCTTTCACCATTACATTGCTGGTTGTCAGGTCACCGTGAATCAGGGAATTTTCGTGCATTAGGGCAATTCCTTCCCCCACTTGCCTGCACAGTCCAACATTCTTCTTGTTCAAAACGTCTTTCAGCCTTGGCCCTTCCACGAGCTCCATCAGAATCTCTTTTTCCCCTTTGTCAACCTCGTAAACAGTTGGGGTATTCACGCCGAGGCTGCGGGCCTTCCTCAGCAGGTTTGCCTCCCCCGTAGTTCTTGCAGTCCTGATTCTTTCATCAAGTTCCTTATTCCTGTATCCTTTTGGAACCCTCTTCTTCAGGAGCGCGGGCTTTCCCTCAAACTCTGCCTTGAAAAGCTTTGCCTCTGCTCCCTGCCTGATTAGTTGCATAAAAACCAGTCTCTAAAATTCCAGCTCAACCTTCAATTCCTTCCCCTTCTTGGCCTCAATTTTTTCAACTGCCATTGTTCTCTTGACAGTGTCTTCCGCTTCCTTGAATTTCTTCAGGTCTTCAACTTCAACAGTTGCCTTTTTTACAGGCGCATTCAACGGCTTTTTGGCAGCTGTCTTTTCCTTCCTCATTTCTGCAACCACTGCATTAATCAATTGCCCGGCCTCTTCCGCCTTTTCATCAATAAGGCTTTCGTCTGCCTTTGGCCATGCTTCTTCATGAACGCTCTTTCCCTTCAGCCTTTTCTTGAAGTATGTTTGCGCTATTTCTTCCGCTGCGTGCGGTATGAAGGGCGCAACTAACAGCGTGGTTTTCCAGAGAACTTCCTGGAGGACTGCAGCCGCAGCCTTTCCGCTTGCGTTCTTCTTGCCGTAAACCCTTGTCTTCACTTCCTCAATGTAGAAGTCTGCAAATTCGAGCCAGAAGAAGTTCCTCGTTGGATTAATGGCTTTGCTTACCTCAAACCTTTCAAAGGCATCGGTGCTTTCCTTCACTGTCCTGTTGAGCCTGCTTAGGATGGCCCTGTCCTCCGGCATCAGTGTTTTCTTGTCAATCTTTCCCGCCTTCACATCCTTTGTAACCATTTCCACAAAGCGCGCCGCGTTCAGCATCTTGGTTATGAACTTCTTGCCCGACAGCAGCTCTTTTTCCATGAAGGGGATGTCCTCTCCCAGGACAGGGAGGCTTGCCCAGTACCTCAGGGCGTCCGCCGAATACTTTTGAATCATGTCCTCTGGCTTTACCACATTGCCCAGGCTTTTTGACATCTTCTTGCCTTTGGGGTCGAGAATCCAGCCGTTCACAGTAATTGTTTCCCAGGGCAGCTTTCCCTGGTGGAACAGGGCTTTTACCATTGTGTTGAAGGCCCACAAAGCAATTATGTCGTGGCCTTGCGGCCTCAAATCCATTGGGAACATCTTTTCAAAGAATTTTTTGTCAGAAACCCACTTGCAGTTTATTTGCGGCGTCAGGCTGCTGGTAAACCAGGTGTCAAACGTGTCCTTCTCCCCAACGAAGTCTGAGCTTCCGCACCTGCACTTTTTCTTCGGCTTGCTCTTGAGCGGGTCTATTGGCAAATCCTTTTCATCCGCCAAAATAACTTCGCCACATTTCCTGCAGTACCATACTGGGAAGGGGATTCCATAATGACGTTGCCTTGAGATATTCCAGTCCCATTTCAGGCCGTTGACCCAGTTGTCAAGCCGTTTCTTCATGTAGGGCGGAACCCATTGAAGGATTTCTGCCTTGGCAATATAATCCTCCTTTAGGTCAAGGTATTTTACAAACCATTGCTTGGCTGTAAGAATCTCAATCGGGGTCTTGCACCTTTCATGCACGTTTACAACGTGCGTTATTGGCTCCTGCTTTGTTATGTAACCTGCCTTTTCAAGCTCCTCTATTATCCTCTTCCTTGCCTCTTTTGTCCTAAGGCCTTTCAAAATGCCTGCCTTTTCGTTAAAGGTGCCGTCCTTGTTTATGATCTCAATTATTGGCAGATTTGTTTCGAGAATCCATTCCACGTCGTCAAGGTCGCCAAAGGTGCAGTGGTAGACCGCGCCTGT
The DNA here is from genome assembly GCA_017610485.1 of Candidatus Falkowiibacteriota bacterium. Classification (GTDB taxonomy): domain Archaea; phylum Iainarchaeota; class Iainarchaeia; order Iainarchaeales; genus JAFCCL01. The sequence continues at coordinate 1,963 of JAFCBY010000088.1, read as the reverse complement.
CCCAAATTCCGGGTCAACGTCCCTGTTTTCAAAGACCTTTACCTTTCTGCCGCCGGTGAACGGAATCTTGACCTCCTTTCCAACAAACTTCTTGTACCGCTTGTCGTCTGGGTGGACGTGGATTGCAACGCATGCCGGCATCAATTCCGGCCTTGTTGTGGCAATCTCTATTTTCCCGCCGTCGGTTGTCTCAAACTGGATGTATACAAAGCTGCTTTTCTCTTCCTTGTCCTGCAATTCGGCCTGTGCAATTGCTGTGGCGCAGCTCGGGCACCACATTGTCGGCGCGTCCTTTTGGTAAACCCTACCCTGCCTGTGCAGGTCCAAAAAGCTGTACTGTGCAGTTTTTCTAGCGGGCTTGTCAATTGTCCTGTACAAAAGGCTCCAGTCAATGCTGAGGCCAATGCTTTCAAATGCAGTCCTCATCCTCTTTTCTTCTTCCAGTGTTCCCCCAAGGACAATTTTGATAAACTCGTCCCTTTCAAACATGCTTTGCTTTATGCCCTTTTTCTTTTCAACCATCAGGGCTGTTGGCAGGCCGTTGTTGTCAAAGCCAAATGGGTGGAAGACGTTGAAGCCGGCCATCTTCTTATAGCGGGCAATGAAGTCCTGCTGTGTAAATGCAAAGGCGTGCCCCATGTGCATTGTGCCTGAAACTGTCGGGGGCGGAGTGTCAATGCTGTAGGCCTTTTTTTTGCTCTTCGCATCAAATTTGTAAATCTTTTCCTTTTTCCAGAAGCCCTGCCATTTTGCTTCCATTGCGTGCAAATCTATAGTCATATCTATCCCTTTTTTCTCTTTGCCTTAACTATAAAATTCGAAGAAAAAGAATATAAGCTAGTTCCTTGCGAGTACGATACAGAACACCTATCAAAATAGGTCCTAGAAACCAATTTAAACCAAACCATTTGAAGAAAAGTGTCAAATAGCCCTTTCGGATTTTGGTTTAGGCTGCTAGGGGCTTTGCTCTTAAATTCAGCAAAAAAGGCAAATAAAAGAGCAGAATAAATAATTTAGGAGCAACCTTCAGAATAAAAGAGCAGGATTGAATTTAAGAGCCAAAGTTGCTGCTAGGGAAAAGGGTTATATATTAGTTTGTTTTATTAGTTTAAGTTAGGTGTTAAGTTTTTAGGTCTTTTACTGCTTTTTTCCGCTTTTGCCTAGGCCGGCACTGTTACGAGAAGATTTGACGCAGCCGATTTGGAAACAGGCCAAAATGTGACTGTTACCCTTACGGTTGACGTAACAGGCGAAACCTACTATGCAATAGATGAGTCAATTCCCAGTGGCTGGACAGTATCCGTCAACGGTGGCGGGGCAGATGACCAGGCAAGCCACCTAAAATGGGTTATTCACGAACTGGCTGCTAACACCACTTTTGTTTATATTCTTACATCGACCTCCAGTGGAACCTCAGACTTCTCAGGAATATACATGTTTGAGGGCGACAGCTCAGAGCAGACTGTGGCAGGCGAAACCCAGGTAATTGTTTCAGCCCCTGCTTGTGCTGAAGGGTCTATTTCCTCGGCCTGCACTTGTGGCAGCATTGAATACAGCAGTGGCTATTGCTGCAGTGACTCCTGGCAGAATTATGCCTGTGGAACCTACCCACCATGCGATGAGGGGCCGATTACTTCAACCTGTGTTTGTGACAGCGTTGACCATGATGCCGGCTCTTGCTGTAGTGGTCTCTGGTATGCTGGTGCCTGCCCAGCGCCCCCCTGTGGTCAGGGATTGATTACCTCAGCCTGCATTTGTGACAGCGTTGAATATGATACTGGATATTGTTGCAGTGATGTCTGGCAGGCTGGTGCCTGCCCAGGCCCATCAGGTTTGGTGCTTTGGATGATGTTTGACGACGACCCAACAGACGGCATACTGGACAGCTCCAGTTCCGGCAATGACGGAACCTGTTCAACCTGCCCTGCATTGTCTTCAGGCCAGGGCTATGATGGTTCTGATG
>JAFCBY010000010.1 GCA_017610485.1 Candidatus Falkowiibacteriota bacterium | reverse complement strand
CAAGCAAGTACAGCAAGTTTGTTAAGGCAATGGAGCTCCTTAACCTGAGGCCGCGGAACATCCTTGCAATTGGCGACAAGGTTTCAAGTGAGATAAGGATGGCAAACAGGCTTGGGATGGTTAGCGTGAGAATTTTGAAGGGCAGGTTTAGGAAGATTAAACCAAGGAATGATTTGGAGGAGCCAGATTACGTTGTTAGGAATCTTGCAGGGCTTTTTCCCCTGATTAAAAAAGTGAGCAATGGGAAGGTTAAGGCCTCCGGCATAAAGGTTGTTGCCATTGGCGGGGGAACAGGCCTCCCCTTCGTTCTTGCCGCTTTGAAGGGCCACACAAAAAAGCTGACGGCCATTGTTACCGTAACCGATTCTGGGAGAAGCACTGGCAAGCTTAGGAGGGAATTTGGAATTCCGGCTGTTGGAGATTTGAGAAACTGCCTGATTGCATTGAGCGAATCTGAAAAGCTGATGCTGGACCTTTTCAATTACCGTTTTGAGGGAAGGATGCTAAAGGACATAAGCTTTGGAAACCTGTTTATCGTTGCGTTGGCAAAGGCAACAGGGAGCTTCAAGAAAGCTGTTAAGGCGGCCTCAAAAATCCTCGCAGTCAAAGGGCAGGTTTTGCCTTCCACCTTGGAAAATGTGCATGTTTGCACTGAGCTAAAGGACGGCACCCTTTTTTGCAACGAGAATGCCCTCATTCAAAGGAGGGCCTCCCCCAAAAGGCTTGCTGATCGACCCGCAATTAAGAGAATTTTCTTAAAGCCGGCAAATGTGAAGATTTTGCCAGAGGCCCAGAAAGCAATTTTGGAGGCAGACCTTGTTGTAATTGGGCCAGGCAGTCTCTTCACAAGCGTGATAACAAACCTGCTTGTCAAGGGAATGAAAGAAGCTATCAAGAAAAGCAAGGGCAAAAAGGTTTACATTGCAAACGTCATGACCCAAGTGAACCAGACCCATGGCTTTAGTTTGTCAGACCATGTTAAGGCAATTGAAACACATTTGGGCAAAAATGTTTTGGACTTCGTCGTTTTTAACAGTAGGAAGCCAAGCAGGAAGATTTTGAAGAAGTACGAGGAAGAACAGAGCTTTTTTGTTGAGAACGATTTGAAGCAAGGAAAGAGGAAGCCGGCGCTTGTGGGGGCTGACATAATTGAGAAGCCCACTTTTTCCAAAAAGAAAATGAGCAAGCAACAGCTTTTGAGGCATGATGAAAAGAAGCTGGCAGCCATCCTAATGGGCCTTGTTTCCTAACGTCATTTTTCTTGAAAGGGAATGCAGTTAGCGGGGCTTGTTTCCCAACTTCAGCATTTTTCCTGTCACTGCCTCGATGAACATTTTCCTCACGCTGCCGTCCTTTTTTCTCAAAAAGGTTTCGTATACTGGGAGGTAAACCAACTCGATTTTTTTCACAATGATGTTTTTCCAAAGCTTTTGCAGTGTTTTGGGCAGGGCTTCCTTGTCAACGCTTTCCCTCATCAGGCTCATTGCCTCAATGTTCAGTATTGGCAGGCTATTTAGAGAGGAAAGCAGTGGGTGCATAGGCTGCATTGGAAGCTCAAACTCTTTCTGCAATGTGTAAAAGTCTGTTCCCTTGACCTTTTCCCTTTCGATTATGCCCTTTTCCTCAAGGCTTTCAACAAGCCTTTTGACAACAGCAGTTTTTTGCTTCGATTCTTGGACAAGGGCAGCAAACTCTTTTTTCCTGTCAAGCAATGCAAGCACTCCCAGCTCATTTTGGCTTATCTTGTTGAGCAGGTGAAGGCCCTTGCTTTCAACAAACTGGTTTTTCTTGCCGTCGAAGTGAATGAACTCGCCAGTAACGCTGTTGACATAGGCCTCAGCTTTTCTGAAGGTTTCCTTTGTGTCAAATGCGTTGAATTCAACCCGGTAAATTGGCAGGTGCCTTAACTGTACATTTTCAAGGGCTTCCTCATTTCCAAACATGCCCAGAAAGCGCTTTTTTCGCCTCTTGTTGAACAATGCCTTTGCTTTCTTGGTATCAATCTTGGCAGGGAACGCAAGCAGCTGAATCGTTTCTTCTGGAAAGACTGCCTTTGCCTCCTTTTCAACCTCTTTCTCTGCCTCTCCCACAAGCTCTTCGGCCAAGGCCTCTTCCTGTACCTCTCCTGGAATGCTTATGGTTGACTCGTCCTCGTCAATTACCGCGCCCTCTTCTTCAAGGTTTTGCAGGACATCGGAAAGCTTTACCTTTGACTTGTATCGTGCATTCAGGGTCTGCACGGCCTGGTCGATTGTGGAGCTTGGCAGTGACCCAACACGGTCAAGCTTCCCTTTTATCATCTCTGTTGCAAGTATCAAAACCTTTTCGTCGTCAAGCTTCATGTCCCTTTCAACGGTTTCCGCTTCCCTTCCCTCGTGCTGTGACATCCTTGGCCTTATTTTCATCACAAAGGCTCTTGTGGTTTCCTCACGCCGATCGCCGGTTAGGGCAACCCCAACAGGAAGGGTTTTGATAAAAGAGCTTTTCCTATATTCTTTTGGGACAAGAGTCGGAACCCTCTTGTAAACCGCTTTTACGTCGTCGTCGAAGACCAGCTTGTGCGATATCACAACATCGAGCTGGCTCAAGACCTTGGTGTTGATTGCGCTTGGCTGCTGCGTTGCAAAAACAAGGGAGCATCCTGGCTGCCTTCCCTGTTTCACATACTCTATTAGGGAATTGCTTGCAGGCGTCATTGTGTTGCCGCTTGGGATAAGAGTGTGGGCCTCGTCAATAAACAGCCATGTTGGGGGAACGCCAAATTCAAGCAGTTGGTCAACGCTTTGCTTTTCTCCAAAGCGCGAGGCGCTCTCCCTTCTTGTGCTGACCTTCCTTGCCGCAAGAATCCTTCTTGCAAGAATTCCAATTACCAAAGCTGAAACACTGTCCTCCAAAAAGGATGTGTCAATGATGGTCATCTGGTTTTCCCTGCTTAGCTCTGCCAGGGGAGTTCCGTTCTCGCTGAAAATCCCCCAATTTTGGGCTGCATCAAACCTGCTTGCCAGCGCCCTAATGCTGTCCGGCTTGTAGCCGCGCTCTCCGCTGTTCAATTCCTCGTCTGTTTGCAGGCAGTCAATCAGCTCCTCCAAGGAAAAGGAGCTCTTCTTTGCCTTGACCTTTTTGCCGTCCTTGTTTGTATAGCCCTTCTTTACATTTTCAAGGGCCTTTTCCATCAGCAGCCCGCTTGGGCTAAACCTTTCAATTCCAAATGTTAGGCACCAGTCCTCTGTTGTCAGGAGGGCTGGCGGCATACTGAACCGCTCGTCATATGTTGAGTCAGGAACCTGGTCTGCAACCCCTTCCGGGATAAAGACCTTGAGGGTTTCAAGGCCTTGGGGAAGCATTTCCCACTTTGCCAAAGCCTCCAGTTCCCTTTTTTCATTATTTGGGTATTTCATCCCCCAAAAGACTCCCACTGGGTCAATCACAATTACGCCAACGTTCTTGTTTTTTAAAGCGAGCTCTTCGGCAATGACACCAAGGACGTAAGATTTTCCAGATCCGCGAGCACCGCAAACAAACACGACGTGTGGGTTTAAGCTGTCAAGGCAGATGTTAGTGTTTTCCAGGTCCTTTTCCGCAACCCTGCCAACAAATAAAGCCCCTTCATCCCCGTACTTTTGGAAAACGCTTTTCTTTCTTCCAATAAACGCCGTTCCTTCGTCATCCTGCAAAAATTTGAGCTCTGGCTTTACAAAGGGTCCTTTGGGCTTTTCCTTCACTGCCTCTGCCGGTTCCCCTTCCTTTGCGCCAACCTCTTTTATGCCGAGTTCAGTGTCCTGCGGCCCATCATCCTTTTCGGCTGCCTTAACGGCCTTTGCAACCACGATTTTCTTGATTTTTTCTTTCAACCCCGGCTTTTTCTCGCCTTCAACAACCTTTATTTTGGGCTTTTTCTTTGCCTTGCCCTTTTTGGCCCTGGCAGCTTTCAACTTTGCCTCTTTCTTTTCATCTTCCTCAGAGCCTTCTTCTTCCTCTTCTGAACCATCTTCTTGGTCGTCCTCTTCTGGCTCTTCTTTTCCAGAATTCCCCTCTTTTTTCTCAGACTCTTCTTCCTCAGATTCCTCCTCTTTGGATTCCTCTTCTTTTGACTCTTCTTCACCTTCTTTTTTCGAATCATCTCCTTCTTCCGGCTCATCTTCTTCAGGGGCCTCTTCTTCATCTGGTTCCTTTTCAGCATTCTTTGCCTTCTTCGGCTTTTCTCCTCCAAAAACCCTCACTGGCTTTTCAGGGCCTTCCACAGCATTCTTTGCCTTTTTGGCCTTTTCCTCGCCAAAAGCATCATCAAACAAGTCTTTTTCCTCAGCCATTTTTAACCAACAGTAGAATAAGGGCAATTCAAGTATTTTAAGGTAATGTTTTTGGCTTTGAAGGGGCTAATTTTAGGGCGCCAAAGCTCATTGCGGCCACAACAATTGGAATGCTCAGCTTGAGGGGGTGTTCGCTCAACTTTCCAATAATTGTTTCTGCCTCGACCTTTTCCCTAAAGTAGTCAACTGGCTTTTCGGTCAGCCTTGTTGCCAAAAAAAAAAAACCAGGTTGTCAAAGCTTGCCCTCCTGCTCTTGTGGCGCCTTCCGGAAGCGCTTGGCGATTTTGGAGAACGCGCCCTCCTCTGAATAGCCCTCACAAAATCGTTTGCCATAAAATCCCACACTGGTCTAATTCCAATTAATCAACGCAGAATTCCTTAATTAAGTTATCTGTCTGTGACTAAATCGGCAGATGTCGAACAAGTTTTCTTGTTGTTCAAGGGGCAAAAAACGATTACGTCAATCCCCCAATGCCATTTAATCAACTTCCAAAAGCCTGAACAAGCTTTTAAATTCTATCCACTCCCAATACTTATGCTACAAAGGGGTCGTAGCATAATCTGGCAGTGCGACTGGCTCCAGAAACTTTTCTTTAAAAAAGAAAAGTTTGCAAAAGAAATTTTGCAAAATTGGTGCAACCAGTGGATCGGGGTTCAAATCCCTGCGACCCCAAAAGCCGCAACTGCGGCTGGCAGTGAGCCCATTCAGCTTGGGCTGAATGGACTATGCTCGCTAACGCTCGCAAACTACGAACCAAAAAACCATTGTTTTCGATTAGAAAGATTTAATTACATCCAATTCCCCTTTGTTTGCAAGGTGAAGAAATGAGGCAACGTAGAGGTGTAGAGGTTGAATTAATCCCCTGGAAACATCATTTCCCTGCTTTGGTTCACGAGGAAGTAGCAGAATTTGTTAGAACCTTGCAAAAAAACTCTTTCATTGGAATAGAGTTGAGTCCAAAGGGACTTAATCGTTATGAGCAAAGATTGGCCAGATTAGCTAATCAAAGGGCATTAAAGCCAGTTCATTTGACACCCGACCGATGGGCAGTTGTTGAAGTTTTATTAGAATGCAAAAAAAGAAACATTCAACTGGTTTTGATTGAGACAAATATATCCGAAAGAAAGCAAGAAAAGAGTCTCCCTGAGCATACGGGCAAAAAAGACCTGCCTGCAGTTGCGAAAGCAGTTTTGTTTAGAGACAAAGTTTTTGCAGAACAAATTATTAAAAGTCTATCCAATTTCAAAGGAAGAAAATTGCCTGTAATCACTGGCGGAGGCCACGCCCTGAACACTGAAAAAATCTTACTAGCCCACAGTGTTAATGCTCATATTAACACACGAATATTTTCCAATGAACAAAGAGTAAAAGACTCTCTGCTAATTTTCGTCAGGGCAAGAGAAGCCGCAGCACAAAACAAAACAGGCCTTTTTGACTCGTTATCTAGATATGCAGATAAACTTACTTCAGAGTCTCGGAAAGAAGATCCCAGTGAAGTGATGAAAAGGATATGTATTGAACTAAGCACAAAAAAAAAAAAAAAAAGAAATAGGTCCAAGAAGAAAAGAGAAAGGAGAAGCACTAAAAAATCACGCAAGAGATTGCCTTAAGATTATAAAAAACGAGGTGGTAAAAATGCAAGAAAACCAATCAACTACTAACCAAAAAAACCGCGCCCTCAAACCACCCACCAAAAACCACTAACCATTCCCTTCAAATCCCTGCGACCCTTCTGATTTAAGTATTCCTTTTCCCTTTTTCTTTTCCATGATTAAGAGGTTTTTTGCTTGGTGGAAGGCAATTGCAATCGTTGCCTTGTTTGCCATTCTGATAACCTTTCTGGCAGAGTTTTTCCTGCACCCGACAGAGGAGCAAAGGCACTGGCTTGAGATTATTGACCTGGCAGCAGTGGCCATGCTTGCAGTGGAGCTAATAATCCACTACGTTGAATCCAAGCACAAAAAGCACTTTTTCAGGAAGAACTGGCTTCTAATCGTTTCCTTTCTGCCGATGGGTTCCTTGTTGCGTGCCATGAAGGCGGTCAAGGTGTTTGGGAAAATAATCGCAAACTACGCCTCAAAAGGCTTTCATTTGCTTACGCATTCCACAAAGTTCATGCAGGCCTACAGGCTTATAGCTGTCTGGTCAAACAAGGGCAAAAAGAATGGGAAGCAAGCACCAGAAAAAGGGAAAAAAGCGCGGTAAAAAACGTTAATAAGGACAACTATTTACAAAATTGTTTAACGGGCTCGTAGTGTAACGGTTAACATACGGCCTTCGCAAGGCCGGGATTGGGGGTTCGATTCCCCCCGAGTCCATATTCTGCTTTTATTAGTCTTCCAGCGCTTCCACTATTGCCCTTCCAAAGTCGCCTGCTGTCGTCGGCCCTGACGCAGTAATAATCTTTCCGTCGACCTCAACTTCGTTGCCTGTGTAGATTGCACCCTTTGCCCTGAGGGCTTCCGCCTCTGTCTGAAAGCAGGTTGCCTTCTTGCCTTTGAGCAGGCCGGCGTTTGAAAGGGTAACAGGGGCAATGCAGATGGCTGCCAGAATCTTTCCCTGGGCAAGCCCATCCTTTGCAATCTGCTGTGCTGTCTGGTCGTCGAAGTAGACTGTGGCACCTGAGCCACCAACAAAGACTACTGCATCAAAGTCCACTGTGTTCACGTCGTTAAGGGCGAGGGTTGCCTCCGCCTTTCCGCCGAGTGCGCCTGTTATCTCACCTTTTTGACTGCTTGCAATTTCTGTTTGTGCGCCGGCATCGTCGAGGACCTCTTTTGTCCTGAACAGTTCCTCGTCCCTAAAGTTTTCAGGTGCGACAATGAGGAGAACCCTTTTTCCTTCCGCTTTTGCCAAAAAAACCATTTCCTTTGCCTGGCGCAATTAATGCGCTTTAATTCAGTGTTTTTTTGTGTAAAAGAGTTTTTTTAAAGAGTTTCAATTGAATTATATTCATTTATTGGAGGGTAAACAGATGATTGTAACCACTTCAGGCAAAATAAAAGGAAAGAAAGTTGTTGAGACAATGGGGCTTGTTATGGGGAACACCATTCGGGCTAAGTGGATTGGCGCAGACGTTGTCTCAAGTTTAAGGCAGATTGTTGGGGGCGAACTAAATGAGTACACCGACATGCTGTCCGAGGCAAGGGAGGAAGCCATTCAGAGAATGGTTGCCGAGGCAAAATCCCTGAAGGCCAACGCTGTGGTCGACGTTCGCTTTACGACTTCACAGGTTATGGAGAACGCCGCTGAAATTCTTGCCTATGGCACGGCAGTCAAAGTAAAAAAGGAATGAACGCATTTTGAAAGTGGCTTCAGCCCTTTAGGACAAAGTTTGCCAGATTTTTCAAAGAAAGCTTTTTTCCGTACATTAGGGTTTCTGCCCTGAAAAGCCTTGCCGTTACAAAGATTACTACAACTGTTGACAGACTGAGAATAACCAGGCTTAGCACGATTTCCTCAGCTGGAATGGACCTGAGGAATATTCTGATCATGGCGGTTATTGGCGCGGTCAGCGGAAAGAGGGTGATTGCACTGGCGTACAGGCTGGTGCTGTTGCTTGTCAAAAACATTGTGCTCAGTGCGGGAATTAGAGCAAACCCTGTTAGCAGGGAACCGATCTGCTGGGCTTCCCCCCTCGTTTCTGTCAGAATGCCTATTGCTGCAAGCAGGGACGCATACAGCAAGTAGCCCAGGATAAAGAAAAGGAAGTAGAGTATTATTGCCTGGGTTGCAAAAAATGAACCCATTGCCTTTTCAAGAATTTCGGGGGCTAGCGCTGCTACAACAATTGTTCCTGTAATAATCCAGACGAAGAACTGGATTAGGCCAAGGCTTGCAAGCCCGAGAATCTTGCCTGTCAGCAGCTGTTTGAAGGAAACGGATGAAACCAGTATTTCGAGAATTTTGTTCTCTTTTTCCTTTGCAATGCCCTGCAGCATAAAGTTTGCTGAGAGGAAAATCGCAAGGGAAAAGACCATAGCAATGACTGAAGGGAATGCAAAGAATTCAAACCGGCTTTGCATTATTTGGAACTCAAACAGGCTGAACTGCCTTCCGCCGTTGGCAAAAAAGAGTGAAATGATAACCATTCCAATCGGAAGGACAAAGGCGAAGAACTTGTATTCGCGCCTTGCCAGGTTGGTTTTGAATTCCTGTATCGCAACCCTCAGGGTTTTATCCATTTTTCCGCCTCCACGACCTTGATGAAAATCTGATTTAACGAAAGCTCTTTAACGTCAAACTTCTTAACAATTGTTCCGGCGTCAACCAGCTGTTTAAGGATTTCCTGCGGCGTGCTGTCGACCCTCAAATACAGTTCTGCTGAATTGTTCGTGATTTGGCTGCTTTGCAGGCCCTCAAGTGTTGGGAAGGCGCCCTCAAATTCAACAAAGACACAGTGGCTTGCATAGCTTTGCTTGATATCGTCTATGGTGCCGTACAGGACACGCCTTCCATGGTTTATCAACAGGACCCTGTCACAAAGCTCTTCAACTTCATTCATCATGTGTGTGCTCAAAATGATGGTTCTGCCCTTTTCCTTCTCTTCCCTGATAATTTCCTTTACCAGCTCCCTGTTTGTGGGGTCAAGGCCTGCAAACGGTTCGTCAAGAATCAGCAATGTTGGTTCGTGAATGAGAGTTAGGCACAGCTGGCACAGCTGCCGCAGGCCCTTGCTCAGGGCATTCACTTTTGCATCCTTCTTTGAGGCTAGTCCAACCCTTTCAAGCAGTTTCTTTGCCCTGTGCTTTGCGTCAGCTTCCTCAGTTCCCTTGAGCGAGGCAAGGTAAATAAGATTCTGTTCCACGGTGAGGTTGTCGTACAAGCCGCGTTCCTCCGGAAGGTAGCCCACAGAGGACTTTGTTGCCTCGCTGAACTTTTCCCCCAAGAGCTCTATTGTGCCCTTGTCCGGTTTTAGAAAGTCCAAAAGCATTCTAATGGTGGTGCTCTTTCCGGCTCCGTTCGGGCCAAGCAGTCCAAAAACCTCTTTTTCCTCAACCTTAAAATTTAGGTCGACAACGGCGTCAACATTCGAATAGGACTTGTATATATCTTCCACAACAATGTTTGCCATTTCAACTATAGAGAGAGCTAAACTTATTTAAAAGCGCTTTGGTGTGGGCAAGATAGTTAATCCAAATTGCTTTACTTGCCGTTTATCTCATTCACGGCCCTTATAAAGAAGCCAGCGTTCCAGGCAAAGGGCCTTTCGCTCTTCAAAAACAGGCCATTCACAGGCTTACCCTTGTCATCAAACACCTCGTGAACTATGCCGTTCTGGTTGATGAGAGAGGCAACGCTTTTCAGAGTCTGCTTTGCCTCCTGCTTCCAGCCAACTTTGTGCAGGGCAATAGCATTCAGGCAGCCAAGCCAGGGCCAGTTGAAGCCATTATGGTAGTTGTACTCCAGCAGGGGCAAAAGCGTTGGAGGAATCCTCCAAAGGGGGTACAAAGGCCAGTTGGTTTTTAGGGGAATCCTGTTCATCCTGTGCTGCTTTATCTTGTTCAAAATCATCTGGCTTTGCGCTTTGTCAGCAATGCCAAAGTCTATCGCAAGCAAATTCCCGTCAGTTGAAAAAAAGTCGTGTCTCCTGAAATCAATCCAGTCAATATAATAATTGCCCTCCCAAAAGCTTTGGTTAATCCTGTCCTTTGTTTGGTGGGCCAGCCTTTCAAAACGGGCTTGCAAACCCTGTTTTCCAAGCATCTCGCAGACAAAAGAGAAATCCTTCAAAGCCTTGTAAAAGCAGCAGTTTGTGTAGAGAACGCGGCCAAACTTCAAAACAGTTTCAGCCCAGTTTGCAAAAACCCTTTCTTCAATCAGGGAATCGTTGTTTCTGTCCTTGGTCAACAGAAACTCAACGGCCTTTTTTGACGAGAGAAACATCTTTGCGGCAAATTCCTTGTCCTGCGTCTTTCTGAGGTAGGCCGTCAGGGAAACCACATACAATGCGGTTGAGTCAATCACAGAGCCGACCAAGAGCTTGTACCTTGGTTTAAGGTTTAGGCTTATCTGGTTCGGAATTCTTCCGCTTGGCCTCTGCATCGAGGCAAACAGTTCAAGGTTTTTCCTGACCTGCTTCACGTCATTCAGGTGCAGTGCGCCCAAGGATGCAAAGAAGCCATGCCTTGCCCAATATTGGTGAAGTCTCTTGCTTTTCCTGCCGGCAACAATGCCCCTGTCGGCATAACATCTTCTCAAATCATTCAAAGCAATATCGTAAGCAGCCTTAACGCTCGAATGCATTGGAACCCCAATCTATTAGGGGTTTCGAGGAATATTAAACTATGGGTCGCGTTGAAATTCTGAGAACTACTTCAAATTGGCTCAACAAAAAAGATCTATAGTAGAACAATCCTAATTAAATCAAGGAATTGATTGAAAATGCATGGAGCAACGAGGCAGGTCATAAGGGGAATATTTTTATCCGCGGCCTTAATCGTCCTCGCAGCCCTGTTTTTGGCCCTGTTAATCGAGGGAATAAAAACCCATTTTGCGGGCGATAGCATGCTGGCCACATTCTTCTACCTTCTTGCAACCACCGCCCTGTCAGCGGCCATTTGGAGCTACAAAAGAAGCCTCACAATCCTGACCAAAGCAAAATACGAATAAATTAACCTTATTCCCATTCAATCAGGCTAAAAGTGTGACAAAAGGTGTTGTAATTATTATCCTCTAATTATTGAGCAGACTTTTTCAATTACTTGCTTTGTTTTCGCTTCTTTCAAAGGCCCGATTTTGTATTCAATGATTGAATTGTCTGCAGTAAAAATCTTGTTTGGCCTTATGTTGCTGTCTTGTCTTAATGCCCCTTTCTTGAATTCTTTTTCGGAAAGGGGAATAGAGTAGCTGTCACTTGTGCCCTTGCTTGTAATCTGGCAGAGAATTAAATCTTCTCCCTGTAATTTTGTTAAAACCATCGCAGGCCTTCTCTTCGCTTTGCTCAAATCAGAAAAAGGGAAAGGAATTACTACGATATCGCCCTTTACAAATCTTTCCATGTTTCGTCCTCTTCCTTTGAAAGCCAGTCCTTTGCCAAGCTCTTCTCTGAAGCTAAAAGGCTGAAAGATTTATCTCTTAATAGCGAGTCAAGCTTGCTTAGAGTGACTTTTCCCCCTTTTTCAACAAGCAGTAACTTGCTTCCCTGGCTCAACCTCATCTCTTCCCTCACATTCTTTGGCAAAACAACCTGCCCCTTCTTGCTCACAGTTATTATTTCTACTTGTGTCATAGTAATATTAGTCCAACAAACAATTTATAAATGTAAGTCCAAACTTACTTGTAAGTCTTATTCCCATTCAATGGTTCCAGGTGGCTTGTGGGTGACATCGTAAAGTATTGCGCCAATTCCTTCCAGGGCCAGAATCTTTTCAGCAATTTCCTGCAAAACATCTTCTTCCATTGGATAGAATTTGGCTGTCATTGCCTCCTTGGAGAGAACAGGCCTTAGCACAGCCACTTCGCCACCGTTCACTTTCAGGGGCAAGAGGATTGTGGGAAACTGCCAAATTTCCTCCATCAGGCCGTGCCCTTCAATGGCCTTCATCACAATGTCATCAGCTTCCTGCAAATCCCTAATTCTTTCCCTGCTCAAATAAGCTTCCTCGAGCTCTAAAGAGCCAACTTCATCGGGCTTAACAGCGTAAACACACCTGTTTACTTCTGGAAAGCTGTTTGTCAAAAGCGTGCTTGCCTTTTCCAAAGCCCGCCAGTCCAGCTTTCCCTCCAGCATAACAGGGTGGGCATAGGTTCTAGAATCACCTTGCACGCCAACGCTTTTGACAGGCAAGGCCCTTGCCTTAAAGCCCAGGCTCTTGACAGCTTCTTTCAGCCTTTTGTCCAGCCCTGAATCAATTTCTTCATCCTTTCCGTCAGAGCAAAGGCATCTGATGGCCAGGCCTGGTCCTGGAAAGGGGTGCCTCCAAATCATGTCATGCGGTAGGCCAAGCTTTTCGCCAAGCTCCCTGACTTCATCCTTGTAGAGCTGGCTTATGGGTTCAAGGATCTTTCCTGCCTCAATCATTGCCTTGATTACTGGGACCCTGTTGTGATGGGTCTTAATCTTTGCAGCGTGCTTTGTTTCCGCGGTCTCAATTGTATCAGGGTATATTGTGCCTTGCCCCAAAATCCATTCCTCTGGATTCAAGCCAAGCTTTTCAAGCTCTTGCCTTTGCACTTCCAAAAACTTGTTGCCAATAATCTTGCGTTTTTCCTCAGGCTCAAACTTTTCCTCCAAGTCCTTAAAGTAGCCCCCGGATGCGTCCACCACATGAAAGGAGGAGACTCCCATGCCCTCCAAGGCCTGCTTTACCTTCTTTGATTCATCCTTTCGCATAAAGCCGGTGTCAACATGCAGGGAGTAGACTTTTTCCTTTCCCAGGGCCTTGTTCAGGAGGCCAAGGGCAACAGTGCTGTCAACTCCGCCCGATGCCAGGAGAAAGACCTTCTTCTCCCCAACTTTTTCCCTAATCTCCCTAACCTTCTCTTCCAAAAACCCCTCAATACTCCAGTCTTTTTCGCAGCCGCATACATTGAAAATGAAATTTTCAAGAATCTTCATTCCGCCCGGGGTGTGCGTTACCTCTGGGTGGAACTGCAGCCCAAAGAAATTCCTTGAAAGGTCGGCAATAGCGGCATTCCCGCAGTCCTCCGTCTTTCCAATTACCTCAAAGCCCTTTGGCAGCCCCTTAACCGTGTCACCGTGGCTCATCCAGACAATTTCCTTTCTTTTCAAACCTTCAAAAAGCCCTTTTCTTTTTACAATCTCCAATTCGGCTGTTCCAAACTCTTTCACCCTGCCCCTTTCAACTTTGCCGCCAAGGGCCTGGGACATGAGCTGGTGGCCATAGCAAAGCCCCAAGACAGGCTTTCCCAACTCAAACAGCTTGCCGTCAACCTTGGGGGAGGCCTCTTCATAGACCCCATAAGGCCCTCCGCTCAGAATAATGCCCCTGCAATTTTGCAGATTCTCAATTGGCTCTTCCGGCAGCACAATTTCAGAGTAAACGCCAAGCTGCCTTACCCTGCGGGCAATTAAATGCGCATACTGTGCCCCAAAGTCCAGAACAACTATTTGCCCCTTTTTCCTCATAACAGAACCTGAGAGGAAAAAGATTTAATAGGATGCAAGAGTCAACTTAATTATGTCCCCAAAAAGAAAGCAGGTAAGGCGAATTGTTTCATGGCAATGGCCTCCCCGCACTTCAAAAAAGGTTCTTGCCACAAGAGAGAGGTTCCCTGGCAAAGAGCTTGCTGAGAAGGGCGCAAGGTGGCTTGACTTTTCACTTGCCACCGACTGGCCTCCAAGGGAAAGAAAAATTTTTGCAAAAAAGTGCTTTCAGGAAGCAATCAACCAATGCAATTATGCTTCCCTAGAAGCAAAAAAGGCCAAAAACGCCACAGAGTCAGCCCGCCTGACAGAGATTGCAAGATGGCTTGAGACACAGTACCTGAACACACTCTAATCCCCTTATGTAGCAATTTTTGAGAAAGCTATTTAAAAACAAAGCCCGTAATTTGTATCGTGTTGGGAGTTAAGGGAGGCAGGCCATATCACTATGTGATTCCCTGGTTTGCCTTCTTTACATTTATTCCCGCTATTTCTGTCTGATTAGTTTCCTTTAAATAGTTTCTTTGCACTAAAATTTATTGCATGCCGGCGTGGCGGAGTGGTCAAACGCGCTCGCCTTGAGAGCGAGAGTCCGAAAGGGCGCACAGGTTCAAATCCTGTCGCCGGCGTAACAAAATTTTTTTTGAGTGGTTAAAATGGTGGATAAGAAAGGAGAGCCAAAGCTAGGGGAAAAGGCCGTGGCCTTGGACGAAATTGTGGAGGACATCCACGAGGCCAGCAAGGACATTGACGAAATTCAGGAAGACGTTGACGAGATTCAGGAAGACGTCCAGGAAATCAAAAAGACCCAAAAGTCCTTGCTGCGAAGGCTTTCCGCAAGGATTGTTCCGGAAGAGTTTGCTTGGGACGACCTTGCCCAGCAAATTGTGGGGGCAATAATTCTCTCAACGCCTTTGGCCGTAACCCAGGAGGTCTGGATGCTTTCACAGCAGCTTGACCTTGGCAGAGTTGTAACAATTGTGGCCATAACCCTGATTTTCGACATTTTGCTAATTTACCACACAAAGTACCAGATTGTCAAAGAGCAGAAGATTTTTTCGTTCATTCCGCTCAGGCTTCTTTCACAGCTGATTGTTTCCTACTCGAGTGCCGCAGTAATGCTGTTTGTCTTCGGCGTAATCGGAAACCAGGTTGGCGAGTCGCTCGAAATAGCAAAGCTGGTCATATTCGTTGGCCTTTTCGCAAACATTGGGGCAGGCACGGCAGACCTGCTGAAATGAATTGCATTTAAAGCATTTTACTGCCAGATTCTTGCATGCCTGCCTCAAAGAAAAGGTTCTGGGAAATAGACTTTCTGAGGGGAATTGCAGTAATACTAATGGTTGCATTCCACTTACTCTTTGACCTGCGTTTCTTTGCAGGAGTCTCCTTTGGCTTGGGCGAAACATTCTGGTTCTGGTTTCCAAGGGCAACTGCCGCAATCTTCATACTCCTTGTGGGAGTTTCACTCTCAATCAGCAGCAGCCGAAGCCAGGCCAGCCACAAAAAGTTTCTCAACCGCGGCCTGCGCATTTTCTTCTACGGCCTGCTAATCTCGATTTTCACCTTTCTGCTCTTCCCGCAGGAATTCATCGCTTTTGGAATCCTGCACCTAATCGGCCTGTCAATAATCATCTCAATCCCTTTCTTAAAATGGAGGCTGAGAAACCTTGCCGTTGGAATCGGCGCAGTTGCCTTGGGGCTTTTCCTGGAAACGGTTCCCGCACACTCCTCTTTCTTCCTTTGGCTTGGCCTCTTCCCAAAGGCCTTCCAAAGCTTTGACTTCTTTCCACTATTCCCCTGGATTGGCCTGGTCTTCCTAGGCATCTTTGCCGGAAACCTGCTTTACCCAAAGGCAAAAAGGAATTTTTCCTTTCCAGACCTAAGCCAAAACCCTGCAGTAAGGCCTTTTGCTTTTCTTGGCAGGCACTCTCTCCCAATCTACTTCCTGCACCAGCCTGTGCTGGTTTTCATAATTCTCTTTCTGGCTTAGGGCAGTTAAACCATTAAAAACCATTGCCCTCCAAAATTAGTATGTTAAATGCAGGGGTGGAAAAGTCTTTTTTGCTTCCGCAAAAAAGCCTTGGGAAAAACGCCACCCAAATATAAAAAGAGAATGCAGGGGTGGCAGAGCGGTTTAATGCGCGAGCCTGGAAAGCTCGTGTCCTCACGGGCGCGCGAGTTCGAATCTCGTCCCCTGCGCTTGCACGAGGTAAGCCTTTTTAAAGGCTTCATAGCCATATCTATGTATGGTTGGGCAAGGGGAACTGGATAGATACGTGAACTATCTCACGGGCAAAAAGCATTACAGAGGCAAGGCCCTCAAAGTTTCAACAACCAACCAACACCTTGTTTTGAAAAAATTCTTCAACGATGTTGAGGGCGCGGTTCAGACAGCACCACGAACTAAAGCAGCCTACTTATATGCGATTATAACCGTTCTTGAGTACAGGAACAAGGAATTCAAAAGCTTCAAAAAAGAGGACATGAATTTTGCCTTCAACAAAATTTATGCCAGCGAGCGATTTGGTCCAAGAAGGCTTAAAGACATAAAAGCCGCTCTCACAACCTTCTGGGACTGGCTTTACAAAGATGATGACAACGCAAAGCGTGGA
>JAFCBY010000087.1 GCA_017610485.1 Candidatus Falkowiibacteriota bacterium | reverse complement strand
CCTGCTCAGAGAGTATGGAATCCTTATGTTGACCGCGTTTCTTCCAACTGAGACCGTGCTGTCCGGCCTGTTCTCGTAGTGGATTTTAAGCAGCCTCTTTACCCCGTTCACTTCCAGTTGCCCTGTTTTTGCCAAAGCCATGGTAGTTTTTAAGAGAAGGAAAACTGCTTAAAATAAGGCGGTCTTTTTTAAGGCAAGGCCGGTTGAGGCCCCTGTTTTGGCCTTTGGCAGGATTTTTTTTTGTTGTGCCAACTGCGCTTTTGCTATTTCTTGGTTAGGTAAACCATTCCTTTATGGTATTCGATTTCGGCTTTGCCTGCAAGCTCGCTTTTTAGTATGGCCCTTACTCTTTTTCCCATTGTGTATGATTCTTCAAAGGCGATTTTTCCCCCTTTTGAAACCCTTTGCAGCAGTTTCTCAATGTATTCCACGCCTTTTTCAACATGCCTGCGTTTGGCTTGAAATTTAAAAGTCGGAAACAGGAAGGACAAGCCAAAGTTTGAATAAATCAGGTCAACGGAATCGTTTTTCAGGAATCTTAAAAGACCTTCTTTTGTCTCGTGAATCAGTTTCACGCCCTCTATGCCTTTCCATTGCTTGTAGCTGTCTTTGGAAAAGCCGTAAGCCCGAACTTTTTCACCGTAATCGTTTGCAAATTCCTTGATTGCCCTGCCCTTGCCACAGCCCCAGTCCAGAACAACCACCGGCCTTTGATTTTCTTCGAACCTTTGCTCTACAAAACCATCCTTGCCAAAAAGCAGTGGAAACATCTTCCTAATCGTTTTTGCAGAGCGGTTTACAAAAATGTAGGGGGTTTTTAGCCCGTATTCTCTTTTTCCTTTGCTGTCCCTTCTAACCTCTTTTTTGAGAAAATTCCTTCTTTCCCTTTCCTTTCTTCCCTTTCCAAAAACAGGCATTTTTTTTATCAACCCTGAAGAGTTTAGTTCGTTTGCATATAAAAAACTGCTTGCTGGGCATAATTTTCTTGCCATATCGTGGCATTTAAGGATACAATTGTGTAATATGCTGGCACGGCAATAAAAACAGCCGATGGCTTTCTCCAAGTCTTCAAAACAATTAAAAACAAAGACATCGTTACTTGTTAGACCCTAGAGGTGCATTCTTTTGAGTAACGACATTCCAAGGCGTTTGAGGCGGTTTCAGAGAAAGCAACAGCCAGTTCCCCAAAGAGATGGCGAAATCGATTTCGGAAACGCTGTGCAGGCCGGAAACCTGAAGAGGAAAGAGGAGCTGAACAAGCAGATTACAATGCAGCTTGCCCTGGGCGAAGTTCAGCGCTTTAAGGAAAGGCACAAAAGGCTTCCAAAGAAGAAAGAGTACGACAAAATAGCTGAAAGCATTTACAAACAGTTAAAGGACGAGGACAAGAGAAAAAAGCTTCTTGAAAGGCACGAAAAGGGAAGGAAGCCAAAGGAAAGGAAGGGCAGGCCTGGAAAAGGCAGGGGAAAGCAGTCCAAGCTGAAGGAAGACGCCTTTGCCCAACTGAAGAATGCTGCCCAGGGCCTTGAATCCAAAAGCGCAGGAGCCAAAAGCGCAGTAGCAAAAGAGCTGGAGGGCATGAGCGTTGAGGACCTTTTCGGGGAAGGGAAAACCGCGAAAAAAAAGGCGGCTTCAAGTGAAGACTTCAGCCTTGATGACATGAGCAGCCTTGATTCGGCACCCGAGGAAGATTCAAAGGCCGACGAAAGGGGAGGCTGCCCAAACTGCGGCAACCAAACAGAGGACGTAATCTTTTGCCCTGAGTGCGGAACCGCCTTCTGCGAAAAGTGCGCCAAAAGGGTTGAAAAAATTGGAACGGCAAAGAAGGTAGTCTGCCCAAACTGCGGAAAGAAGGTAAACCACTAACTCCTGGAAATTCCTTCAGTGGGAATCAAACCAAATTGCCCCCTCCCCCGAACTCTAGCAAAAGGCGCAGTCAGCCCTAATCTCCTTATACACCTCACAATTCATGCTTTGCTCGCCAATAGCGTCTGCTGCATAGAGAAAGCGGTCAATCGGCGTTGGAATCCACATTGTAAGGTTTGCCTGTGCAATTGGGTATGACGGAGGCCTGTTGGCTGTATCCAGTTTAACAAGCTGGATTCGAGTAGTGCTTTGTGCGCTGAGGCCAACGCTTTCAACCATGGCCTCCAAGGCATTTAAGGAATCCGGTTTGCAGAACAGGATTTTGACGTTTCCAGGCGTTACCTCGCCATCATCACTAAATGTCGGCTCGTCCCTAGTGTAAACCATTACAAAGGCAAACGCGTTGTCTTCAGACAAGTAGATGTAGAAAAGGTAATCGAAGTTTCCCGAAAAGGGCTGCATTATGCCCCTGATATTCTGAACAAGAACCTCCTCTGTTTCGTCTATTTCGCCGTCGTCAGCAAAGTCCTCCTTAACGGCCGCAAGAAGGTAGTCTATTTCAGTGCTGTTCTCAAGCGACTGCCCGGCAATCCTCGGCGTGCTGCTGTAAAGAATTGTCTCAAGTGCACCCGTCGCATACTCCCTCCAGTACTGGTTTACCACACGCTGCTCCACTACCTGACCATAGTTTGCCGCAAAGAAGAAGAGCATCGTACTTAAAGTTGAAACAATCAAAAGAAAGTAAAGCGCGTCAGTCAGGGATGCCTGCCCCTTGCCATTCAACGCCATGTGACCACCACCAAAAGCATTGGCCTAACGTAAAAAGTGTTCAAAGTGGGGTTTTTGAATTCCAGGGCTACCGGAAAAGACCTTATTACAATGCTGTCACTTTCAAGGCCGGGACTGTCTTCGTCCAAGTCAACGTTGCTGCAGATAAACTTGTTTCCCTCAGCCCCGTCTTCGCCTTCGATCTCAAAGAACTCGCCTTCAATGGTTTCGATATCGATTCCTTCGAAGTTCTGGCCAGGGCCAGTGGAAAGGGGAAGAAGCCCCACCATGAACTTGACTCTTTTCACGCTGTGTGCCTCAACGCACCTTTGCTGAAAGGCCTCAAAGTCCCTAATGTAGTTGTTGCCCTTCAAGGTGTTTCCAACCCTCATGGCGGCAAGCGCGTCATCAAACAGTTGGCCCCTTTGGTCAAAGGCGTTCCAGGTAAAGGTAAAGACATAGAAGAAAAGCATGAGCGCGAACAACAGCGGAATTAGGGAGGGGAGGTCATCCCCTATTGGCCCAAGAAAGCCTTTTTGCTTCCGCAAAAAGCCCTGGGAAAAAAGGCCTTTGGCAAATCTTTTTCTATCCAAATCATCACCCACAGGTTATCTTGCTTAGACAGTTTTCCGGAATTGGAAAGCATATGCTTTTCCTTGGCTCAGAGTAGCATTTATCGAGCCAGCAGCTTGCCCTACCCAAATTTGTTTCGCACATCGCCGCAGAGGAAGAGCAGGCAATCACATGCAGGTAGCTTTCGCCGCCGAAAACTTCTTTTACGAGAACCATGCTGTTCTTCGCTCCCTGATCGCCTGTTGACTCAGGGTCAAGCGTTAAAGAGCGCCCCTCAGTGAACAGGTTTAGTTCAGGGTCCCAGTCGTAGAGGAATATTTTTGCGTTGATGTCAATACTGCTTGTGGCAATCACCCTGTCAGGGTCCTTTCTGCTCGCAATCTGAAAAATAAGGGTTGTCAGTTGGCCTTCTTTCGGGTGGTTTGGGTAGCGCTTTAAATGCATCACGTAATACAGCCGCTTTGACGGCGCAAGGCCACCAAAGTACTCAATGGACTCCGGAATGGTTACAGTTGTTTTTCTGCAAAGCATTTCTCCGCTTACAAGCCCGAAGACTGTTTCACTGTAGTCCTTAACGTGCTGTTGGGCAAGGTCACTTATCACAATGTCAGTCAAACTAAAAAGAAAGAAGGCAATGATTGTAAAAATCGCAGTAACCAAAATCAGAAGATTCAGTTTGCTTAAAGTAAACCCGAGCATTTTATCACGACAGCTTTCTGTAAGCGCAAATTGTGGGGAAGGTGCTTGTTACACTGGTCTTGTTGACCATCAAATAGTGGCCTTGGTGAATCTCGTCCCTAAAGTCAATTAGTTCCTCTTTTTCCGCACTCCTGTCGGGGCAGTGCTCGTTTGCATTGCCGGGGAAACTGGTGTCAGGGCTTATGTCCAGGCATTTTCGGTATGAAAACCCGGCTTCGCCGCTGTAGTAGTATTCCATCAAAGTGCAGAGGTTCCTTGTTGCACCACACCACTCTGCACAAAAGGCAGGCGAGGAATAGTCCTTAATCTTTATGGTTTCATCCCTTGGGTTAAAGCAGCTGCTTAGGTTGAAGTTTATCTGCTGGGGGCTTCTTTCAGTAACAACGGTTTCAAGCTTTGTTTTCATTTCCTCAAGCTTTGCATTTATTTCGTTGTAGCACTTTTCTCTGTTGAGCTGGGCCATGGCCTGCATCCCGACAAATAGGACAAAGCCCATTATTATGACAGCCACCAAAAGCTCGAAGGGAGCAGCCTCCTGTCCCCTTTGATTCAATTTCTTCACCATAGGATAAAGAAGGCAAAAACTGCTATTTAAGGGTTTTGGGGGAGGGCTACTGTACTGGGATATTTAGCAAAAGGAAGATTACCAGGGGAATGCCAATAAGCGCTGTCAAAAGGTAGAGAAGCTTTGAAATCAGTGCCAGGCGGCAGGACTTCTCGTCCAGGCAAAGCCTGTTTGAAAACATTAGGAGGAGATGCAGGTTGTAGGCATAAAAGTAGGTAAGCGGCTTGCTTCTTATTGGAATCTTTAGTTCCGCTGCCTTTTTTGGGAATTTGAGGGCCACGTAATCAATTAGGATGTTGGCCACAACAATGTTTGAAATGCCTACG
>JAFCBY010000086.1 GCA_017610485.1 Candidatus Falkowiibacteriota bacterium | reverse complement strand
CCAGACCTGGACATAGTTGGAGTTGACTTCAACGAGCAGGCAATTGAGTTTGCAGGCAAAGTGAATAAGGAAAAGGGGTTGAAGAGGCTGAGCTTTTTGAGCTGTGCAGGCGAAAATCTTGTCTTTCCGGACAGGAAGTTTGACGCGGTTATTGCATGGGATGTCTTGGACCACTGCCTTGACGGAAAAAAAGCCCTGAAAGAGGTTTTTCGAGTCCTCAAAAAAGGAAAAAGGGTTTATTTGACTGTTGAAAACTGGCATTCCCTTTTTCCCCTGGTCGAAAAGCTTTGGGACAATTTTGGAGACGGCCGAAACTATGGGGAAACCCACCTAATCAGGTTTACCAAAAGGCTTCTTTCCGAGTATCTCGAGGAAGCAGGCTTTGAGGTAAAGAAGCTTGGCACAATCCACAACACAAGCACTTTCTTCCACCTTGTTTCAGACCGCTACCCAAAAAGGCTTGACAAATTCATCGGGAGAAAGGGCTGGGGGCTCACAATTTTTGCCATCGCGGAAAAGAGTGGTTGAATTGAATGAGAAAAAGGCACTTATTGCAATCCTTGTTGCAGCACTGGTGTTTAGGCTGGTGCTAAGCCAAGCCGCGCCAATATGGGGAGGTCCCGACGAGCCAAGCCACTACAATTTTATAGTGCAGTTGGAGGGCGAAAAAGCTTTAACAGAGCTGACGCAGGAGGATGTGGCAGGCACTTTGAATTATGTTTCCATTTACCAGCCCCCGCTTTACTACCTTGCGAACTCTTTTCTCTACAGCCCAATTAAGGGATTGCCTGTTTCGGACATAATCCATTTGCTCAGACTGTTCAATGTTTTGGCAGGAACAGCAGGCGTTTTCCTCGTCTACAAAATCCTCAAGCTTGTTTCAGGCAACAAGGGCACAATTCTTTTGACTACAGCAATTGTTGCACTCCTGCCAACCCATATTGTGGTAAGCAGCACTGTAAACAACGCCCCCCTCGACTGGCTGTTTGTTTTGCTCTCAGCCTACTTTTTCGTGCTTGCTTTGAGGAAGGGCTTTGGGATAAAGCAGGTTTTCCTCGCCCAACTGTTCTTTGGCCTTGCCGTTATAACAAAATTTCTTCCACTTTCCCTTTTGCCATTGGTCCTGCTATTCGACGCCTGGTTTTTTAGGGAATCAGCAGAAAAGGCAGTTAAGAAATTGGCTGCATGCATTGTCCCGTTTCTAATTTTTGGCCCGATTTTGCTTAGGAATTTCCTTATCTATGGCTCGTTCATTGTCCAGCCTGCAAAAAGTATTTCTGGGCTGAGCCTTGAACTCTTTGTTTATGACTTAACCAGAACGTTTGCAGGTGTTTGGGTTCAAGAATATGGCGTGGCATTCATTCCAAACTATAGAATCTGGTTCTTTGCACTTTTTGGCTTAATAACCTTGTTTTCTGCTCTTGGCATTGCCTTTTTGGCCTGGCAGAGGAGGCAAAGGCTGCTGAAAATGACAGAAAATGCCTTAAGCTTTAAGAAAACTGAGCTGGAAAAACGGGAAATTTCCCTGGTTTTCCTCGGAGTCGCCTTCCTTCTGAGCTTTGCTTCCTTCACTTACCTGAACACTAGTTGGTTCTTTCCCGATGCCAGGCTTTTCTTCGAAACAATTGCCTTTGCAATGCTTTTCCTCGTAATTGGCCAAAAAGGATTCTGGAAGGCTGTTTCAATGCCAAAGGGGGCAAGCTACAGCCTTTCCCTTTTGCTAATCTGCTTGCTTTATTTTGATTTAGTTCTCTTAATTAATCATTACACCGTTTTGCCACAAGTGCCCTGGCCAATTCCCTAAAGGTTTTTTTTATGAGAGTTCTTTTGCTGAATCCACCGGTCTCAAGTTCAGACCTTTACAGAGAAGAGGCCGGCGTTGAGGCAGTAGTTGAGCCATTTGGCCTTGCCTACATTGCCGCAGTTCTCGAGCAAGGGGGTCACCGGGTGGAAATACTTGACGGCATAGCAGAGAAAATGACGATAGATGAGGTCGTAAAAAGGGCAAAGTACTTTGACCTGGTGGGCATGAGCGCCTACACAGGCTTTGCAAAGAGAGCCTTTGAAACCATTAGGAAGCTAAGGGAGGCAACCGACATTCCCATAGTGTTTGGAGGCCCGCATGCAACCTCGGTCCCAAAAATGGTGTTTGAGGCAGCCCCCATAGACTTTTTGGTTTCAGGGGAGGGCGAGTACACTTCAAGGGATTTGATTGAAGCAATTGAGATGGGAAAGGATGTCGACAATGTTGCGGGCCTGTATTTTAGGAAAGGGAAGCAGATCAAATTTACCGGCGAAAGGCCCCTTATAAAGAATGTTGACGACATTCCGTTGCCTGCAAGACACCTCCTGAAAATGGGACTGTACAAGGGCAGCGACTCCAGGACAAAAAGGCAGCCGTCACACGGCATAATCACAAGCAGAGGCTGCCCCTTCAACTGCTTCTACTGCCACAAGCAGACCTTTGGCCGTGGCTTTAGAGCGCATTCGCCTGAAAGGGTTTTGCAGGAAATAGACCTGCTGGTTGAAAAGTATGGCGCAAGAGACATAGGCATTTGGGACGACAACTTCACTGTTAACAAGAAGCGCGTTCTCAAAATCTGTGACCTACTCAAGGAAAGGAAGCATGACTTAACCTTCAGTTGCGAGGCAAGGGTTGATTGCGTGGACGATGACATTCTCAACGCATTGAAGGGAGCTGGCTGTGACTGCATTGCCTACGGCATTGAGAGTGGAAGCCAGAGAATGCTCGATTATATGAGAAAAAGCATTACCCTTGAACAAGCAAGGCAAACAGTTAAGAAAACGCACAAGGTCGGCCTCAACATGCTGGCCTACTTCATGATGGGCCTCCCTAGCGAGACAAAAAAGGATATTGAGAAAACCATCAAGTTTGCAAAGGAACTCAACCCAAAGCTTGCAACATTCTCCCTATTCGTTCCGTTTCCTGGCACAGACGCATACGACCAGATTGTCAAAGAGAATGGTCTTGAAGACCCGCTATACTGGAGAAGCAGAATGCTTACAGACTTCAACCTGTCAAACAAGCCAATCTATGTGCCAAAATCTTTGACAAAGGACGAGGTCATCAGCCTACACCAAAAGGCCTACAGAAGCTTTTACCTGAGGCCAAGCTACGCCCTCCAAAGGCTTCTCTCAATAAGGGGCATAGAAGACGTCAAGATAATGGCAAAGGGCCTGTTTGCGGTTCTGAATGTCTGAGGAAAAAAATAGAATGCTACTTACTGGTGTTCCGTAGCGCTCTTCCCAGTCAGCATTGTTCTTGCAGCTGTGTAAGCGCGATACATCTTGTATTCTATTGGCAGGGCAAAAAATCGGTGCTTCCATCTCCACTGCGCGCTCTTGTGGAAGAATTTCTGCAAGAGCTTGAACTTCTTTATGTGCCTGTCTTGATAAGCGTCCCTTGCGTAGGGGAACAAAAAGTATTGAAGCATCTTAATCCTTTCACGCAGCTTGTCCGGAATCCAGGGAGCGGGCCTTATGACAGACCAGCCCTCAAGGTTTTCCGGGGCTTGGAAACCAAGCTCGCAGGACAAGTCGTACAATGGGTTTCCTGGATATGGGTCGTAGGCAAACAGCCTGATTTCATCATAGTCGCAATGCTGGCCATAGCAGCGGTCAAGCAAGTCAAACATTGCATTCCACTGCCTGTCAAGCTGCCTTTGAATCTCCTTGTCTGGAACGCCCTTGAACTTATCGGTTGGCAGGCCCAGGATCAATGCAGGAGTGGCCTTGATGCCAAACTGCCGTGTCTTCTCAATAAACCGGACAACCTCATCAACGGTCATCTGCTTGTTGACAAAGTCAAGGACTTCCTGCAGGCCTGACTCGGCCCCGATCTGGATGTCTGTTAAGCCGGAATCCTTAATCAGCTGCCAGGTCTCGTCCTTGAAGGCAAGCATTTGCCTCACCCGGCCTGAAACCCGGCCCCATTTCAAGGGAAGCTTCATCTTGATGAGCTTTTCGCAAAAGTCCCTGACGCGGGCCTCTCCAATAAAAAAGTTGTCATCGCCGATTATGATGAACTCAATGTTGTGCTTTTCTGCAAAGAATTTCCAGTCCTTGAGAATGCGGTCGTTGGAAAGGGCAGACCACCTCTGCTTGAAGACCATTGGCTCGGCACAGTACTTGCAGGAGAAAGGGCATCTCTGGCTTGTCACATAAAACATTGCGCGAAGTCCGTCAAAATTGTCAACATAATTTTCAATGTCAATCAGATCGTAGGGCAGCTCCGGAAACTTGTTTATGTCCTCGAAAGGCCTTGGCTGGTTGTGGATTATTTTTCCGTTTTTCTTGAACGAACTCCCCAGAACGCCTTTGAGCGGTGCCTTTTTGTCAAGGGTTTCAACAAGCTCTTTGAAGGTGAGTTCCCCCTGCCCGTTTACGATAATGTCGGCGTGTTCGCTTTCAAGCGTCTGCTGCGGGAAGATGCTTGCATGCCAGCTGCCCCAGATTATTGGCAGCTTTGGATTTGCCTTCCTAACCTTTTTGATGACGTTGATTGCCTCCTCAATGTCATGGCCTGTCAGGACGCCAACGGCAAGGCAGAGCGCGTCCTTGGACTCGTCAACAATTTTTTGCTCATAATTGTATTTTGGGGTTGCGGTAATTATCTTCGGGTCGTATTTTGACCGGTCCAGCATTGAGGCAAGCCTCAGCAAAGCCACAGGAATGGTCGAACTGAAGGTGTGCTTTCTTGGCTTTGGCAGAAAAAGAATACAATGGGATAGGGGGCTTCGCCCCCTATAACCCCCTTGCGCCTCGCTCCCCCGTCAAGCCCTCACTTGGGTTCGGGCTTGCCGTACCCCCACTCGGCGCTTAAAACGCCGATAACTATGTTTGCCGGTCATCTACAATCTGCACGTTGTGATGTTCCTGCTGGCTCCTGATATAATCATCTGACTGTTCCATGTTCTGCTCCCCTATTGACTGATGATGCTCGTATCCTGACCAGAAAGAACCGCGAGGATATCTTTTCCTGAAACCAGAATGGTTCTCAAAGATGCGCTTCGCGCTCCTGGACTTCAACATTATTTCAGCAACCATGACACTATAACGCTTCGGAATATTTACCCTAAAGTGAGCATGGTTGCCACCGAAACCAATCTCACCAAACTCAAAACCTTGCGCCTCAAACTCTCGAAAAGCCTCAATACATGTGTCAATATGAGATTGCTTCCTGAAACACTGGAACGCACACTTTGTCTTGAACATGAACGTAACCCAGTTGTTCCGCGTATCAACCTTTTCCTTTTTACAGCTACCGCTACTTAAAACATTTACCATAGCCATTTAAAGGACACCGCGTAAGCGGTGTCGCGCGCGATAGAAGAAGAAGGTTATTCAGGGTTAAAAAAATAGTGACTGCGGGTCTTTCAGACCACGCAGTATTTTCTCAAATCAAAAATGTGAATGTTGAAAACTTTTCAGCAGCAATAATTTTATTTGATTGCGACAACAGCACAATAACAGACAACACAGCATCAGGCAGTTATTATGGCATTCAATTATACAACTCAAAAAATAGTACCATAAAAGGAAATAAAACCAATTTGAACACCTTTGTAGGAATCCTACTTTTCCTAAATTCAGAGTACAACCAGATTAGAGAGAATACCACATTAGATAATGACTACGGGCTGATTTTCTATACCGGCTCAAATTACAACACAGTAGTAAACAACAATTTCCTCGGGAACACATACTACCAAGCATACAACAACGGCACAGGAAACATCTTCAACCTTGCCGCGCCAACAGGCGGCAACTATTGGGATGACCACGACAACACAGATTCAGACAGCGACGGCTTTGCCGACACAGTGCACTACTTCACAGGCGGCCAGGACAATTTGCCGCTTGCAGAGCCATTCGTGCCAGGGGAAGAGCCACCACAGGACGAAGTTGCACCGGTTACCACAATCACCCTTTCAGGAACAGATGGCAACAACACCTGGTATGTTTCAGACGTAGAAGTAACCTTAGAAGCAACAGACGAGGGCGGAACGGTTGCCTCAACAGAATACAGTCTTGACGGCGCAAGCTGGACTGATTACAATGCTCCTTTCATGATTAGCGATGAGGGTGCCTCAACGATTTACTTCAGGTCAACCGACGATTCCGGCAATGTTGAAGAGGCGAAAAGCCAGGATGTCAGCATTGACAAAACCGCGCCAAGCATAACCTACACAAAAACACCAGAAGCAAACACAAACGGCTGGAACAATAGCGACGTAACAATAAACTTTGAATGCACAGATGCAACATCAGGAATAGCAGACTGCACACCAGACACCACAATAACAACAGAAGGAACAGCACAAACAACAACAGGCACAGCAACAGACCAAGCAGGAAACACAACAACCATAACAACAGAAGAAATAAACATAGACAAAACAGCCCCAAGCATAACC
>JAFCBY010000009.1 GCA_017610485.1 Candidatus Falkowiibacteriota bacterium | reverse complement strand
CGTTTTCACTTTATGAAGAGAGTTTGAGGAGATTTCGACATCTTTCCAGACAAGAAATTAGGAGATTTAAGAAACACCGCAATGAAAAGCGACCAATAAATCTTCGAAAGAAAAAAAGATGAATCCTAACACAGCTATCTACCAGTTGCTCTCAATTTTCTTGATTAGCTCTTTTTTCTGTTTGGATTTCTTTTTCTTCTGGAAGCGCACGGCAAGCACCAAGCCAGCGCCCACCACAATTGGAACAGCGAATACAGGGAAGTCAAATGGCTGCTGGAGGGAAAGGGATGCAAGGCCTGAGGCATTCCTGCTTGAGGCAATGGCCTCCAAAAAGTTGCCCTGCAAAAGCTGTTCCCTGGCCTGGGCGATTTTGTCTTCAGCCCCCGGGCTTTCAGGCAGCTGGTTGAATAGCTCGACAGCTGCATTGTAGGAGACAACCGCATCCTCCTTAATGGCATTGAAGGACGATTCAAGCCTTTTGGACAGGGATTCTATTTGGGTGAGTTTTTTGTCAAGCGAGCTTTTTAATGAGGCAAGGGACTTGCTGCTTGAGGAATTTAGGTCCTGCAGCCTGCTTTTTTCCAGGAAGGAACGCAACGAACTCAGATTGAGTTTTGCCTTTTCAAGCTCCTCCCTGCTTATTGGGGGAAGGTACTTAGCAGAAATTAGTGTTTCATCGGAGACGCTTGCAAAGAGCTGCTCCAAGGCGGAAAGGGTTTCCTCGGCTTTTAGAATGGAGGTGGAAAGCTGCTCCAAATTGGCTGAGATTTCCAGGGTTGGATTTGGTTCAGGTTCTTGCCACTGAGAAGTGTTTTGGTCTGGACCCGAATTGTTTTGGTCCAATTGGACAGATGTATTTTGGTCTGCGAGAAGGGCTTTGATGGCCTTGGAGTCCTGCTCCAGGAGAGCGTGGAATTCAGCAAGGCTTGAGTAAAGGTCTGGCAGGAGGGGAAGAGCCTTGTCAAGCAGCAGTTTCTGGCCTGAGAAAAAGGCTTCGAAGTAGGATATCTGTTTTTCCAAAGGCTTGATTTTTGAGGCGGGAAAGAGGCCGTTTTGGCTTGCATTCTGTAAGTAGGAAAGTAGGTTGTTTGAGCTTGAGAAAAGGCTTTGGATGCTTTGGACAGAGGGCTGCTGTTCCAAGAATTGTCTTATGTCTTCCTTTAGGGTGAGGCAGTTTCTTTGCACAAAGGCAATGTCTGGATAGGGTTTTTCGAGGGATTGTATCTCATGCAATCTGAAGAGGAAGCTGGTTAAGTCAATGTTTGATTGTTCCGCCTCCTTGAATGTTTTGCCAAGCCAGGAAAAGCAGGATTCCAGAGAAATCTTTTCCTGTAACTCGTACTCCTGGAAGCCTGCAAGCGCCTTTTCAAAGCGCTCAAACTCCAAAACCATTTCCCTGCATTGCAACAACCTTTCCTTTCCAGAGGCCTGCTTGAACAGCTTTGTCTTGAATTTGGCCCTTGCCCTTAGGTCAATTGCGTTCACAAGGTAGTCTTTTGGGAGAGTTGCTTTTTCAAGCTCACCTCCAATGAAATCTGCCCTTTGGTCGCAGAGCACGAGCAGACCGCCTATTATTTCACTGCTTAAGAAATCCAGGTTTTCGTTGAGGTGGGAAATTTCGATGTTTAGCTTTTTTAAAGAGTCTGCTTTTTGCCCAAGGCTTAGCTGGCCCAAGGACGCCTGTTTGCGTAGCTCTAACAGGGATTGCTTTAGCGTGGAGATGTTTGATTGCGCCTGCTGGTGCAATTCCCCAAAATCGCGAATGCTGTACTTTTGGGATGAGAGGCTGCTTTCCAGGCCTAGGCCAGAGTAAAGGCTTTGGAAAAAGTTTTGGTCGAAACTTGCGTATTCCTCTGAAAGAAGGCTGTCGATGGTTTTTTCTGTTTCCCGGATGCCCTTCCAGGCCTCTTCTTCAAGAGTGTTGTTTCTTTCAATTAGTGAAGACCTGTGAACAGATTCACTCTCAATTATGGCTGAGAACTTTTCAAGGCAGCTGTTGCTTGTTCCAACAAAGCAGCCGTATATTTGAATGAATTGGAAGGCTGAAACAGCTTCGAGGCCATCAAGGGCTTTTTGGGTGGTTGAAATGCTTGAGAAAAATGAGAGGATTGGGAAAAGAGCAGGCCCTATTATAGGAATGTTTAGCTCTGAAAGCGAATCAGAGTATAATCCTGCAAGATCAAACAGGTTTGCCTGGCTTAAAATTCGGTCCTCGAAACCTGTTTGCCTTACAAGGGATTCAAAGGAAGCTGTTTGCCTTAGGTAGAAGCAGGCCAGATTTTGCTTTTCACAGCTTTTTGAATGAAGACTGTTGAGGTTGTCGCTTATTGCGGCAAAATCTCCGAACAGAGGCTCTTCTTTCACCAAACGAATGCCTTGCCTGTTTAGGTCGGCTTGTTCCAATGCAAGAATTTCAAAACTTTGCCTGTTGGCCTTGTCTGCAAATTCAAAGGCTTTGGCCATGTTGTGGGTTAGCTCGTTCAAATGGAGAATAAGGCCGGCCATATTGTTGTTTGCCTTGCATATGCCCCTTACCTGGGAAATGCTCTTCTTTGCGTTGTTGAAGTAAAGCCAGCTCTGGGCAATGTTGTTCTTGTAGCTGTTTAGCTTTTCCCTGGTTTGGCTGCTTAGAACACTTTGGTCAAAGGAAAAGAATTCTTTGTCTAGCTTTGAAAAGCAGTCCTGCTGGCTATTGCATTCTGGAACAAAGGCAAAGCTTTTTTCTGCGAGGTCAAGGCAGTAGAGCCTTTGGTCCTCTGGCAGGTTTTCCAAACAGCCGCTTAGGGAGATGGTTAGGATTAGTGCAATTGCCGGAATTGAATGCTTTAGCATAGAAGAAGCCCGAGCCTGCAAAGGTTTTAAAACAAGGCCAAGAATTCGGCAAAAAACGAAAGAGAGAAAAAGGAGTGCAGTGTAGAGTATTAGTATGAAGGAACGGAGCATTAGCGTAAGGAGTGGGAAAGGAAATGCAAAAAAAGAAGAAGCGCCTTGACCTTGCAGGGTCTTTTTTGCTTGGGAGGCCAAAGACTGCGAAGGCCCTTTTGTTGGCAAGGATAAACAGGGTTGAGAAGGCCAGAACAATGGAATTGGCAAGGCTTCCGGTCCTAACCGCGAAAGAGGTCATCCAAAACTTGGAGATTGTTGATAAGGCTAAAAGAAAGCGATTAAAAAAAATGAAGCCCTTGGAGTGCTTTTCAAAAAGTGAAGTAAAGGACATTAGAACGGTTTTGAGAACTGCTTATGAAGAGGGTAGGGTAAAAGACGCTGTGAGAACAAGGCTTTTGGAGCTGCTTTGCGAGAAAGCAGACATAGTAAAGCTTGCTGCAAGAGAGCCAGAGCTTACATGGCTTGTTTTTGGGGAGGTTTTTAGGCTTGCGGGGATAAGCCCTGAAACAAGAAAAACAGCCCTTAAGTTTGCCAGCGGGCTTGCCACAGAGCACCACGGCGCATTACTGCTTCAAACCAAGCGGTTTAATCTGCCTGGGGGAAAGGATATCAGAATAGGGGTGTCAAAGCAGCCAGATGGAAAGTGGGTACTAAAAGGCATAACAAGGGATAAACAGTAAATGATTTTGTTGGGAGAAATGTTTATGGCCGGAAAGTTTTCTTTTGAGCAGGGTAGCAGGCTTGTAAAGCTTGCGAGGAAGAGCATGGAATATTCTATTGCGAGCGGGGCAGGCTATTCCGAGGTGTGCGAGGACAAGGAACTTTTGAAGCAGCGCGGGGTCTTTGTTACACTGCACTCGTTTCCTGGCAAGGAGCTAAGGGGCTGTATTGGAATGCCTTACCCTACTAGCCCTTTGTGGAACGCGGTTATTGAAATGGCTGCAGCCTCTGCCCTAAAAGACCCCAGGTTTAAGCCAATGGCCTCGGAGGAGCTTGGAAAGGCAATTGTTGAGATAAGCGTTTTAACAGTGCCTGAAGAAATTTTGGGGGACAGGAAAAAGCTACCGAAGTTCATAAAAGTCGGGGAAGACGGCCTGATTGTGAAGAGGGGGCAGCATACAGGCCTCCTTTTGCCACAGGTTGCCAGCCAGTTTGGATGGGAAGCAGAAGAGTTTTTGGAGCACTGCTGTGAGAAGGCAGGGCTTATGAAGAACATCTGGCAGTCGAAGGAAACAACTGTCTTCAAATTCCAGGCCCAGATTTTTTCAGAAACGGAGCCAGGCATGGACGTGCAAGAGATTAAGTGAATCTGCCTGTCAGGAAAGCTTAATCATCCAGTGCCAATGCACCGGCTAAGCTGGTCGTCGCAGACCTGCTTCTCGTTGGTGCATAGGACATATCTTTCGTCCAAAACATCATTGTTGGTCAGGCACCTTGTGTACTTTTGCTCAACTGTTTCGCCGTACAAGGGCTCTATTACAAAGTGCTGGATTAGGGCGCCCAAGACAAGCAGGGCAATGACTGCAACAATCAGGGTTGTGCGCTTTTTGGTAAAGACAGGCTTGCCCTTTTTCTTCTTTTTTTTCGGGCTTTCGTCCTCAAAGTCATCCTCTTTCATGCAGAACTATAAAGGGCTTAAGAGGTTTTAAAGCTTTTTGATTGAAAAACCGCGTTCTTCCCATCAAGCGCTGGCTTTTGTCCGGCGGGATTAAGAAAGGGAAGAAGTAAAGTGGGATTAAGGGCAGCCTGCACCAGACTTCCAGAAAGCAATCCTGCTTATGAGCGAGGATATGAAAATGCTTCCTTGTTTCCATCGGGAGATGTAGGACAAGAGGGCGGCGTCAACTGGAAATCCTCTCGTTGTTCTTTTTCTTGCTTAGGAGGACAACCCTGCTTGCCTTGTTTTCTCCACTAAAATGATATCCAAGATGCTGGTTGATTTTCTCCGCAAAGGCCCTGACCTCCTCATGCAGCGGCATATTTTCCATGGCAAGCCTCTTTCTGCTGTATCCCACAAACATGTAGCTTTTAATCTCTAAATATTGAGGACTGGCTTTCTCAATCAAATTGGCAAATTCTGCCTCGTTGGACATGTTTTTTCCCTTTATTGCGGTTATGCGAATGGCCTTTCGCGTGTTAAGTGAGGGGAGAAGGGCAAGTGTTTGGTTGAGTTTTTTCCAGCTGTCTTTGGTCAGGGGGTGGTTGATGTCCTTGTGCATTTCCTCGTTGGCTGCCTCAAGGGAGATGTAAAGCTGGGTTGGGAGAACCGTGTTCTCTAGGACCTCTGGGTGGAGGCCGTTGCTTACAAGGAATGTTGAGAACCTTCTTCTGTGGAATTCGCCTATCAGGTCAGAGATTTTTGGAAAGAGGGTAGCCTCCCCACTTAGGGAAATGGCGGCATTGTTTGGGTTGCTGGCCTCGTCCAGCCTCTTCTGGCCTATCTTGTCACGGAACTCGCCGTAGCCAGAGAGGAGAATGCGCTGCTGCTTTATGGCCTCGTCGATTATTTCGGAGGGCTCGTCGAATTCTTTTGGGAATTGCTTGTACTTTGTCAGGGGGCGCCAGCAGAAAACGCAGTTTTGGTCGCACCAGGCAACCGCTGGCGAGAATTGGAGGCATCTGTGGCTTTGAATGCCGTAGAACTGCTGCTTGTAGCAGGGCTTGTCTTTGTAGAGGGAGGCCTTTGTCCAGTGGCAGAGCTTGACTGCGCTGTGGCCAAAGAGCTTGTAGTGCTGCCTTTTGAACATGGCAATAAGGTCCCTTGGATAGAATTCTTCAGGGTCGTGCATAAAGAGGGAATTGGGGGAATTGTTTAAAAAAGGGCCTTTATGTATAAGCTCAGAAAAGCAACATTTATAAATAAGTTTAACGTTTAATTGTACAAGTAGAATTTTTCAATGGGGGAAGAATAATGTATAAGTACACTATCGCAAGGCAATTGGCAACGAAAAAGGTT
Organism: Candidatus Falkowiibacteriota bacterium; assembly: GCA_017610485.1. GTDB lineage: Archaea > Iainarchaeota > Iainarchaeia > Iainarchaeales > JAFCCL01. The sequence continues at coordinate 19,200 of JAFCBY010000009.1, read as the reverse complement.
ATTACCAACAGGGGAGACGAGGTTGGAAAGCTCTCAGACCTGCTTATAGACGAGAACAACGGCGAAATAGAGCACCTCTTGGTTGAATTGGACAGGGACAGCAAATTCATCAAGAAAGCAGGCGGAAGGGACAGAATAATTAAGATCCCCTACAGCGCGGTAACAGCTGTAAGTGATGTGTTCATTGTTGATGAGCGCGAGATAGAAACAGCCCAGACTGTAGAGGAAAAATAATACTCCTTTGGAAGGAAAGATCTTTTCTTTTTCTTTAATTTTGCAAAGACACAACCAGCTTTCGGCTTTTGAAGTTCACTCCTTTCAGGAAAGGGAACCCCAATTTCAACTTATACATAATCTCTTTTTCTTGCATTTTTTGCCCCTTCAGCTGGTCGAAGGCCTGCAGAAGCTCAAAAAGCTGGGAATAATTCTTGTAAATCAGTTCGGCCTTTTCCGCGTTTCCCTCCACCTTTAGCTGGAGGCTTTTTAGGGCGTCTTTTTGCTGCTGCATGCTGTGCGCAAGTTCGGCCTTTCTTTTGCTGACAGCTCCTGTTTGGAGCTGCTCTTTCTTGCTTTGGAAGGAGATGCTGTAATGCCTGTCCAGGGCCTCATTTATTGAGGTGAATTCCTCCAAGGTTTCGGATGGCTGGGATAGGCTGAACGGCAAAAGCATTTTTTTGCCGTTGTTTTCAAGCAGAACAGGCTTTGATTTCTCAGGTTTAACTAAATAAAGCCCTTTTATGGCTGCACTTAAAGAGACTATTTCTTTGCCCGTTAATTCTTTGGCCGGCATTTCCTTTTTAAGACTAGCCTGAAAGCAGGCTTCCTCTGCAAATATTGGGGCAATGTTTACTGCCTTGACCAGGGCAGGCACAAGGGCTTTGCCGCTTTCTTGGAGGAGCTGTTTTAGGCTTTTTTCGTCGAGCTCCAGTGGGCTTTGTCCTTTGGAGGATGGAAACCTGTATTGTTCTTCTTTTTTCAGGGTTCTGTCCTTCCACTGCTCTTTTCTAAAGGCTGAGAGGATTTTTAGGGAGGAGTCTGTCAGGATGACGTTGCCCTTTGCAAACAGCTCAAAGATTAGGAAAAATTCCTGGAATTCCATTACCACAATGCGGTCAAAGCCATGCTGTTCAACCCTTTCCAAATGCTTGTTGGAGAGCTGTTTTCTGAGGAATGCCCCAAAGCCCGAGGTTTGCTGCCTGGCAGGCATTGAGTAGGATGTCAGGAACAGGGTGTTCGGAGTGGCAATGAGATCCTTTGTGCCCTGCCTTGTCTGAATCTTTAGCTTGAGCCATCCGTTGGGAAGCTCTTGGATTTTTCTCAGGACGCTTCCATCAAGCAATGGCTTTAGTTCAGCCACAAAGTATGCCAGGGAAATGTTTGGAATTTGCATTTTAATCAAAAGAAGAGAGGGGCAAACAAATTTAATAGTTCACTTGCACAGCATTATTGGTCAAAAATGAACCTGGAAGAAGCAAGAGGCCTTTTGCAGGAATTTGTAAAGTCTGAAAAGATTAGGCTTCACTGTAGGGCAGTAGAAGTGATTGCGGCCGCCTTGGCAAAAGAACTCAACGAGGACGAGGAAAAGTGGGCGATTGCCGGCTTGCTGCATGACATGGACTGTGACCTTGAGCCGGATGTGAAACAGCAGGCAAGGAAGGCGGTTGAGATTTTGAAAGAGAGAACTGATTGTGGCGAGGAAGTCTGCCATGCAATCCTCGCCCACAACGAGTCCAACACAGGGGTTATGAGGGAGAGCAGGCTTGACTTTGCCCTGTCTGCGGCAGACAATGTCTCCGGCCTTATTTTTGCCTACGGCCTGATGAAAAAGACCTTGGACGGGATGAAGGTGAAGGGCCTGAAGAAGAAGCTCAAAGACAAGAGCTTTTCTGCCTCAGTAAGGCGCGACCTAATCCTGGACATCGAGAAGGCGGGAATGGAACTCGACAAATTCCTGGAAACAGCGATTGGGGCAATGCAGGGGATTTCCGGGGAAATCGGGCTCTAAGGAGCTACTCAGGATAATTGAGCATTACACCAAAAGCCTTAAAATAACTAACTAGTTATATAATTAGTTAGGTGGTTGTTTTGGCTAGGCAGGTTGTTTTGTCTTTAGAAGACAAGTATGATGAGAAGCTCAGAAGGCTTGCAAAGGACTTGTTTGACGGGAGAAAGGGCGCAATGTCTGATGTTGTTGAGAAAGGCCTTGACTTGGTTGAGGAGGAAAGCAAGCGTGATAAGGCTTACACAAAGCTTTTGAAGAAAGTAAGGAATGCAAGGGCGGTTGGCATTGGAACATTTAAAAGAGAGGAAGCTTACGCAAGATAAAGCGCTTGTAGATTCTTGCATACTTGTTTACCTTGTGGACAAAACCGAAAAAGGCAAGCACGAAAAGGCCAAAAAATGGTTTGAAACAATTAGGTGGAGAAAAAACTATTTTGTTTCAATTCAAAACATTCGAGAGTATGCAAACATTGCCCTTAGAAAAACATCAGCCTTGCAGAAGCCAAAAGAAAGGTTTTCTGGGATGCAATGCTTGCAGCCACAATGCAAGGGCATGGAATCAAAGTAATCTTAACAGAGAACACAAAGGACTTCAAATTCAAGGGGATAAAGGCAGTGAATCCGTTGGAATAACTGACGCTATCTCAAGTATTTCAGCATTATGTGGGGAGAAGCACCGGATAAGGGAGATTTTACATAAAAAGAGTTCTTTGGAAAATAGTTTTATGCCATGCCTTGAGTAGTGCCTGTTTTGGCAATGTATGATAGAACAAGCCAAGCGCTATCTCTATCTCTACGCTTTTCTTCTCTTTTAACTACGGCATCGAGAATACTTTCAGCCTCCTTAGACCCCCAGTCTTTTAAATTGAATAATGCCTTGGCGGCTAATATCCTGACGCCTCTACTATTTTTTGGTCTTATGCAGGACTTGAAAATATCAATCAGTGGCTTTTGTTGGGTTGGCTGCCAAGGCTGACTTTCAGTAAAATTGCTTAGGAGATCATATCTAACTCTTTCCTCTGGATGTTTTGTTACTAATACTTTAACAATCTTGAAAAAATGTTTCCACTGAGGTTCAGCAAGTTTTACTTCATGACCTATAGTCGCAATTGAAAAAAATCTTCTTGCTTCTCCGGAATCTCCTCTAATCAATTCCATTGCAGGTTCTCTTAGCTCTTTAGGCAGGGCCTTTACGCTGGGAGTTAATTCGACACGAATTGCTGCAATCGAAACAGGGGCTACACGGCCCCTGGTTCCAAGGGCAGGCTTCCTTACATTTCTAGAACTTGTTGCACTAGGCACTTTTCTTTTAATTGGTTTTTTCATGTATTTATTGCACCTTAAATACTATAAATGTCTTTGCTTGTAGCGGTTTTGAAGAAAAAAATACTAGTGCTTCACCGCAGGTATTTAGACATTATCTCAAGTATTTCAGCATTACCTTTGCGAGCTTGGGGTGCCTGATTAGCTTTTTGGTGACCATTTTTGCCGAGTCTACGAGGTCGCCCTCTGTCAGTGTCATTATGTCAGATCCTGAAATGGTGTTTGCAAGAACCTCAAAGTTTTCATCGGTTAACTCTTCCAGCATGTGCCTCTGCTTTAACAGCTTTTTGAGCTTGTTGCCCCTTTTCTCATACCAAATGGAATTGTACTGCTTTAGGAATTCCTGAGAGAAATCCTTTTTGGAGATTGCTTTAAGGGCCACGCCTGCCGCAATTGAGGCTGCCTCCATTGCGATTCCTATTCCTCCGCCGTGGATTGGGTTAACCTGGTGGGCTGCATCACCGCAGACCAAAAGGTTGTCTGCCGTCATGTCATCCAAAAACCCCCCGACCGGGATTGTACCGGCGTTTACCTCGATTGTGCTGCCCTTTTTCAGGCCAGGGTGGGCTTCTACAAAGCGGTCGAGGTAGTGCTTGGCTGTTTCCTGCTCTGGGCCTGCAATGCCAATTCCCACATTTGCATGGTTTTTGCCCTTGGAAAATATCCAGCAGTAACCACGAGGCGCAACATTCTTGCCAAAGAAGAGGTTGATAAATTGGGGGTTGTCAAAGGAGATGTTAACCATCTCATACTGGTAGCCTGAGTCAATGTCGTTTATGGAAATTGTGGTGTTCAAGCCAAGTTTCCTTGCGGCAAGACTTTCAGTGCCGTCAGCCGCAATTATTAAAGGGGCAGAGTACTTTGTTTCAATGCCCTGCTCTGTGCATGAGACAATTACCTTGCCGTCTTTTCTTTCAAAGGAATGGGCATTGCACTTTGTCTTAATCAAAGCGCCCTTTTCTGCAGCCTGTTTTGCAAGCTCTTTTTCGAAAACCCTTCGCTCTATGACATAGCCTGAAACCTTCCCGAAGTCGATTTCAACCAATTTCAGGGAGGGTGCATAGAGGGCTGCGCCGTGAATTTCTTGCATGCACCATTTCTTGTCTGGTTTAAGGTTAAGCCTTTGCATCCAGGCAAGGCCAAGCCCTTCAGCGCACCTCTTGGGAACGCCAATTTCCTGCTTTTTGTCAAAGCACAGGACTTTGGCCTTTCCTTCCGCAAGCTTTCTTGCAGCCGTAAGGCCTGCCGGACCCGCTCCCACAATGATTACGTCAAATTCCTGCATAAAAAATCATTTTCCTTGCTTTATCTTCTCCGAAAGCATTTCCCCTCCAACAACCCAGTTCTCAACAGGGTTGTCCTGGAAAATTACGGTAACCCGTTCCTTTGGAATGCTGTTCTCCTGAAAGGCCTTCACTATGGACATTGCAAGCTTTTCCTTCTCTTCCTTTGTCTTTCCCTCAAGCAAATCAATTTTTACAACCGGCATTTTCAATCACTTCTCCAAACTCATTGCCCCAACAGGGCAAACCCTTACACAGTTACCGCAACTGATGCACTTCTCCTTGTCTATGACTATGCGGCTCTCAACCATCTCGATTGCCTGCTTAGGGCAAACAATCGGGCAGCCGGCACAGTAACAGCACTTTTTCGGGTTATTGACTGCGGCCATAAGGAAAAGAAGATAGGTTAAAAAGGGTTTTAAAGCATTGTTCTCTGGGAAGAAATGGCAAAAAGAACGGCGAAAACTGGCGTTAAAGCAATCCAAGAGAGGGCCTTTGCCTCAAGAATTGTGCTGAGGGAAATGGGACAGGAAGGCGTAAAAACTGCTTTGTGGCACTTGGGCAAGACAGGGCATTTGAGATTGCTTTTGGGAGAGGCTGGTTACCCAAAGGAAATGCCTGAAAGCCTCGCCAGGGAACTCAGGAGTTTTGTCCACGACTGGATTAACAAAAGGACTCAATTAGATTTGAGGATACATGATCAGGCGAAAATCCTTGCAGAAAAGCAAGGAATTAATGAAAGCAAAGCCTACCTTCTTGTGGCTGGGAAAAGGGGCAAGACAATTGCTAGAAGGCTCTCAGAAAAGGCTGTTTTGGAGCAGCTGCTCTGGGTTATGAGCAGGCACAAGGCCTTGGAGAAAAGGGGCAGAAAGCCAAACCCGTTGGAGGCAGGGAAGCATGTTAGGGAACTTGCAAGACACTATCTTTCAATGCAGCCAAAGGCTGTTGGGTTCCAAAGGCTTGCCCAGGCGGTTGCAAATATTCCCATTGTTGAGAGCCCTCTCGCCATTGCAGAGGCCTACTATAATTTGCCAACAGCGGAGGAAACCCTGGCAATGGGAAGAATTCTTGGCTTTCACAAATTAATGCCGACTTGGGGCATTGGGGGAAAGGGCGAAAAGGTACCTGTTTGGGGCTGCTCAATGCTCTGCGATGTGATGAATGCTGCTTTGACCCAGGCTGGCTGGGAAAATTATCAAATCAGGACAAGGAATGCTTTTGACACGCCGCATTCCCTTGTTCTGGCAAGAACCCCGGAAAAAAACAGAAAGCTTTGGCTTTTGGCAGACCCCTTCATCAATGGCCACACCTTTATTGGGCCGCTCAAGTTTGAGAAGTTTAGGGGAAGCCCAGTAGTTTCGCAGGTTGGCTTGGTTCTGGGAGAGCATATTAAGGAGATGGAAGCAAAAGGCAAATGGAAGAAGGGAAAGAACAGCAGGGACTCTTCGAGAAACTTTTTGGAGTACCAGAGTGAGTGAAATGTGTTTGGCGGTTCCGGCAAAGGTTGTTGAAGAAAAGGGAGGCAAAGCTGTTATTGAGCAGTTTGGGCAGAGAAGACTTGTGTTCAACAACGTGGTGAATGCAAAAGCAGGCGAGTTTGTGCTGGTGCAGCAGGGGTTTATTGTAGAGGTTTTGGAAGCGGAAGAGGCCCTGAAGACTTTGGAGGAGATTGAAAAATGAAGAAACACAATGTGCTAAAGGTAAAGGTTAGAAGGAGAAGACCTAGGGCTACTGAAAGGGGCGGAATGGTTTACGAGAGAACTGGAAAAGTCAAGGCTGAAAAAGGGAAGCTAGGCCACCTCCTTGACGCCAAAGCCTGAAAGGCAGACCAACGGAAGGAACAATGAAAAAACCCAAGAATTTGAAAGAGGTTATTACTGGGAGCAGGCCAGTGCTTCGTAGGCCAGATGGAAGTAATCGAAAAATCTGGAGTTAAAAAGAGAGGCCTGCCAACTAGACGCCTGCAGTTCCTAGGCGCTTCCACCATCTGATATCGTCCAGCCAAAATTGTCTATTATACTCTGCCTTGCAGCGGCAGGTTCACCCGGACTGTAATTAGAAGACCCTGCATCGAATGCGATATTGTTTTGCAGTGGCAGGGCAGACCAGCCAACCAGCAAGCTGTCATAATTCGCAGTAGACAGTCCTACGCCATAAAACATGATGTTCATGCTTGTCACGCTTGAAACATCCCATGTTCCAATATCCTGGTCAAAAGCAGAAGCATAACCAAACATAGCGCCCATGTTTGTCACGTTTGACGTGTTCCAGCTTCCGATAGGCTGGTTGAACGAAGAAGCGTTATAAAACATCTGAGGCATGCTAATCGCGCTTGATGTGTTCCAGTTTCCAATAGGCTGGTTGAACGCAGAAGCGTAGGAAAACATGCCGAACATATCTATCACGTTTGACACATCCCAGTCTCCAATAGGCTGGTTGAACGAAGAAGCTCTATTAAACATCATGCTCATGTCTGTCACGTTTGACACATCCCAGTCTCCTATAAGCTGGTTGAACGCAGAAGCGTAGGAAAACATACCCTCCATGTCTGTCACGTTTGACACATCCCAGTCTCCTATAGGCTTGTTAAACGAAGAAGCACTAGAAAACATGCTATACATGTTTGTCGCGTTTGACGTGTTCCAGTTTCCTATAGGCTGGTTAAACACAGAAGCATTATCAAACATGCTGTACATGTCTGTCACGTTTGATACATCCCAGTCTCCTATAGGCTGGTTGAAAGCAGAAGCGTAGAGAAACATGCTGTTCATGGTTGTCACGTTTGATACATCCCAGTCTCCTATAGGCCGGTTGAAAGCATTTGCGTAGGCAAACATAATATACATATTTGTTACGTTTGATGTGTTCCAGTTTTCAATAGGCTGGTTAAACACAGAAGCATCATAAAACACCGAACGCATGCTTGTTACGTTTGACACGTCCCAGTCTCCTATAGGTTGGTTAAACACAGAAGCCTTATAAAACATCGAACGCATGCTTGTTACGTTTGACGTGTTCCAGTTTCCGATAGGCTGGTTAAACACAGAAGCACCAGAAAACATGCTCTGCATGGTTGTCACATTTGACACATCCCAATCATTCATGCTTGGAACAGTAGTGAGTGAACTGCAATATGAAAAAGTCTTGTACAAGTCCGTAGTTCCGGTTAAATCAAGAATGTCTGTAGCTGTAATAATCATGTTTGAGGCTCCATAAAAATAGCTGTTGGAATTGCCAAGCCTCAAAGGCCCCCAACTACTTACCTTGATAAGCTTCAGCCTGTCCCCCGCGTTGTTGAACTGCCATCCTTGAATTGTCCCGGTAATGGAAACAGTGTAGGTCCCTTCAGCCGCATAAGTGTGGGTTGCTTCAGCCTGATTGCCGGTAGTAATCGAATCGTTGGTGCCATCACCCCAGTCAACCTCAAAATCATAGGTTCCTGATGCCTCAAGAGGAAGGCTGACCTGGTCACTGTTGCTTGAGCCGACTGAAAGCAGGGCTGTATTCCACACAGTTATAAAATCACCCGAAGGCGGTGGAGCCGGCGGCTGTGAAGAGCCTGAAGACGGAGCGGTGCCACCGTTCAGCGAAATGACAACTGTTCTGGGAAGATTGGCAAAATCAGTATAGTTGACGGTAATTGCACCTGTTGGGTCACTCTGGCCCTGTGCCAAATCGCACTCAAAAGTCATGCTGCTGCCGGCTGAAACAGCAACGTTTGATGAGAATGGAGTGCCATCAAGGCAGCAGCCGGAGTAGTTGCTGGAGGGCGTAACACTGGTTACTGTGATGCTACCTCCGGTTATGTTCTGCACTATGGCAACGGCTGTAGTGCCCTCCATGGCGCCGGACCTCAACATTATTTTGTTTGGGCTGTCGCTTGAAAAGACAACGTTTGAAAAAGGACCCACCAAAAAAATAAGCACGCTAATTATAGTAGCTATCAGAATAAGAGCCCAGCCATAGGTCATCAAATACTCCAAACTGGCCTGTGCTTTTGAATTCATTAAACATCCACGTATAAAGGATATAAGTTTAGCAATTCTATGTTTTTAAAAGTAATGGTTTTCAGGTTTTTAAAGGTTTTGGGTGAAATCTTTTCAACTGCGTTTCCCCAGTGAACTGTTATTTGATCGCCTTGCTGGAGTGGAATGGAAAAGGGGTTTTCAACGGTTTTGGTTTTTTCGCGCAGCTTGAGCTCGCCTGACTCTGAAATTAGTTCAATGCCTTTGATTGAAATTCCTTGGGAGAGGGTTTCTCGCACTTCCCCCCACTGGATGAGGCAGTTGGAAAGGTTTTGGACAAGGGCAGAGACCTTTTGAGATATGAAGTTGATGTAGAGGACGTGCATGGAATGGTGTGGAAGCATGCCCTCCGGGAGCTGGGATGCTTTTTGTTCTGCGATGCTGCGGGGAAGGCCTAGCTTTTGAAATGAGAGAATTGTCTTTTGTATGGCGCTACGGGGCACGTTTTTTAGGAGAGGGTTTCCAAGCCAGTAGGCTTCCACGACTTCCAGGTCAAATGGCTGAAGGGAATTGGCTTCTGCGATTAGCTCAAGATAGGGGTATAATGCGTTGAATTTTTGGAGAATTGCTTTTGTTTGGGGGATTTTTTGCCCTGACGGGCTTGAAACAAATTCCTGGAGTGTTTTCCAGCTTTCGCTCGGGCCGCAGTAGCCAAGCCTGTTTGGGGGAATTGAGTAAAGGCAGGCTTTTTTTATTGCTTCAAGCTCTTTTTGGGGCATAAGAGAAATTCTTGGATTTTGCCTTGTGCAGGAACAGGCCAAGGCCAAAGAGAAGGAAGATGGCAGAAATTATCAGGAGAAATGCAAAGCCCTGTTGGAGGGAAACCGGCTTGCCGAGAAAGGCAAGTGAGAGAAAGGCTGTAATTGGCTGTGCCAGAAGGAGAATTGAGGCCGCCTTGTGGAGGGGAAGATGCTTGAGGCCGTTGTAGTAGGTGAAGACAAAGGCAAGGAGGAAGAATGATGTGAGAATGACCCAGTATAGCTGGGGGGCAGAAATTGCGAAGAGGCCCTGGGCCTGGTTTGAAGCAAGAAGGAATGCCAGGATGAAGACGCTGCCGAAGAACATTCTCCCAAAGGCAACCGTTGTTCCCGACAGGCTTTTTAGGGCGTGCTTGGACAAGGCGTTTTCCCCGGCCCAAAGGACTGTTGCGAGAAGGATGAGCATTTCAGGAAAGCCAAATGAGGAGATGTTGAACAAAAGGAAGTTGGCTGCCAGGAGAAGGCCTGCGGCCAGGATGAAGCGCTTGCTTATTTTCTCTTTGAGGAAGAAAACTGCAAAGAGGGCTGCCCAGAGGAAAAGGGTTTTGTGCAGGAAGCCCGCGTTTATTGCCGTTGTTGACTGCAGGGCATAGAAGAAGAGAAGGAAGGGAATACTGCCGCCAAGCAAGCCAATTGAGGCAAGCTGGGCCAGTTGCTTTCTTGAGAGCCTTTTTAGTTTTGAAAAGTCTTTGATGAGGATTATTATTGAGAAAAGGAATGCTGCGACCGCGGCGTTTTTTAGGAATGTGAAGACAAATGGGTTGAGGCCTGCCACCGCAAAGCTGTTGGCAAAAATGCTTACCCCGCTGACTATTGCTGTCAAAAGGATTAGGAAAATACCCCTTTTCTCGGACATAGGAAAGGATTAAAGGATTAAAAGGTTAAAAAACTATTTGTGGCTATGAAAAAAATCTTTGTTTTTGGAAACCCTTTGGTTAAAGAGGACAGCCTTGCTTTGGCCGTGGCCGAAGCGCTGAAGGGAAGGGTTAAGGGAATTAAATTTGAGGCAGTTCAGGGCCTGGACGAGATAGAAAAACCTGAAGACTTATACATAATGGATGTTGCCCTTGGCATTGAAAAGGTCGGGCTTGTTGAGGACCTGGATGATTTGGAGGCAAAGCAGCCTGTTTCAGGCCATGACTTTGACCTTGCTTTGGAGCTAAAGATGCTGAAAAAGGTTGGAAGGGTTGGAAGCGTGAAAATAATTGCGATTCCTGTTGGCTACGAATTTGGGAAGGCTGTTGTGGAAGTGAAAGAGCTTCTGGAATTGAACTACCTTAGGAAAGGATAGCTTGTCCCCTCGTTGATGTTCCAGATGGTTGAGAAGTCCCAGTCATTTGGGGTGGTTGTTAGCCAAGCCTGGCTTTGCAGGTTAGCTTGTGTTGTTTCTCCGCTAGTGTTGGTGCACCCTGTACAAAGAATGTCGTCACCAGGGTAATAGCTGGTTATAGCTGGCCCAGTGCTTATATGCCCCAGCAATCCTCCAACATAAAGTCCAGTGCCGGTAACACTTCCTGCGGCATAAGAATTCGTAATAGCGCCATATTTATGGCCAACCAACCCTCCAACATTTTCAATACCATTTACACTGCCTTGTCGTGCATATGAATTGGAGACATTTCCCCAATCATAGCCAATCAGACCTCCGACCGAGGCACCCCCTTCAACATTGGCTTCTGAATAACAATTCGTAATAGTTCCAAGATCAATGCCAATCAGCCCGCCTGCTTCATATTGACCTCCGCTAACAGTGCCCGTAGTATAACAACGGTCAATTACTCCTAAATTTTTGCCAGCTAACCCCCCAACTTGGCGATCGCCTGTTACGTTGATATTTTCCAGGCCCACGTTTCTGATTTCGCCTCCGGAATCAACAAACCCGAACAGGCCGGCATAATCTTCGCTTGGCCTGTTTATATACAATGCGATTATTGTGAATCCTTTTCCGTCAAAATTTCCTGTAAAATTTACTATATCGTCTCCAACAGGGTCAAAACCCAAATAAACGCCTGGATTTCCTGGAAGATCTTCATTCCATCCAGTGGTGGCTGATGCGTCTATGTTCTGGCACATCTCATAGTAGGCGGCAGGCGCATTCCGAACATTGTCAAGTTCAGCAAGGTTTGTAACCATGATTGGGTCATCCACAGTTCCTGTTCCGCCGCTCAGGCACGCCGGCCCTGTTTCAACAGGGGTTCCGGAAACAGAAACCGTGATGCCTGCACTTCTTTGCAGGCCTGAGTGGTCTGTGTAATCTATGGTTATTGTTCCGGAGCCGTTGCCTGACACACTGCTACATTCAACGTACAGCTCGTTGCCGGCAGAAACAACAATGGGATAAGGGTTTGGGCTAGAAAGAACAACGCCATTAAGCGAACAGCCAGCACCGGAATAATTGCTGGTCATAGAAACAGAAGTAACATCAATCGAACCACCAGTAATATTCTGCATCTTAATCTCGGCATCAGAGCCCAAGACAGAACCGCCCTTCATCAAAATCTTGGTAGGATCACTGCTGGAAAAAGCAACACTCGAAGGGCTGCTTACAATAAAGATAAGCACAGCCACAACAGTTACAATCAGCACCAGCGCCCAGCCGTATGTCATCAAATACTCCAAACTGGCTTGCGCTTTTGAATCCATGCAAATCTCTTTAGAAGCAAGGTTTTTGTTTCTTAAAAAGCTTGTCTTTTGGGGGGGTTGGCAGGGCAAAAGCAGATTAGCTCTTTTTCCATTTGACCTTGAGGAAGTTGGTTGCGCAGCTGATGCAGGGGTCATAGGCGCGACTTAGCTTTTCTATTTCCCTGTTGGCTTTTTCCTGGGGCAGGTCAAGAAGCGTTGGGATGAATTCCTTAAGGTCCTGCTCAATTGTGTTGTTGTTCTGGTTTGTTGGAACTATGATGTTTGCCTTTTTGACAAAGCCCTTTTCATCAAAGTTGTAGTGGTGGTAGAGGGTGCCGCGCGGGGCCTCCGTTACGCCAATGCCTGTCGCCTCTTTCGGGATTATTTTCTTTACCGGCTCTTTTTCTGTTTTAAGGCCTGTTAGAAGCCTTATTGTCCTGTCGAAAAGATGCAGGTTTTCAATCGCCTGGCAGGTGTTGTTGTGCACTATCTTGTCGTTTGGAAACCTGAGGCCAAGCTCTTTTATCAGGTCTTTGGCTGCCGGCTCCAATGCATCTCTGTTTAGGTTGACTCTGGCCAGGGAGCCGACCCTGAAGGCCTTTTTCTCAAACCTTGTTTGCCTTGCATTGCTGTAGGGCGCAACGAATTCTTCAACGTGCTTTAGCAGGTCCTCTTCCTCAATCTCTTTTCCTGACAGGAATTTGAGCTTTCCGTCCACAAGGCTGTAGTCTTCCCTTACAAGGCCAAGGTAGTCTGTTTTCCTTTCAAAAGGAAGCTGGGATTCAAATGAGGCAAAAAGCTTTACTGCATCGACCGCCGTTTTTCTGTGCTTTTCAAGCAATGGAAGCAGCTTGTCTATCTTTTTCCTGTCAGGAATGAGGGTGAAACCCCCGGGCCTTATTGAAATTGTCTGGTAGATTCTTCCACCCAAAAGCCTCACTATATCTGTCCCTGCCTTTTTTAGGTCAAGGCCCTGATGCACATACTTGTGCTCTTCTTTGTTGAAGTCAAGTACGGATTCCCTTCCAAGATAGTCCGGCAGGGCAAGGAAGAACAGGTGGAGCGCATGGCTTTTGATAAATTCGCCGTTTGTTGCAATTTCCCTTAGAATTGTGGTTTGGCCGGAAACCGGCACTGAAAAGGCCTTTTCAACCGCCTCCATTGCAGTGTTAAGATGGCTTACATTGCACAAGCCGCAGATTCTTGACACAATGAGAGGAATTTGGGAGAAGTGCCTGCCAATAACCATTTCCTCAAAAAAGCGCTGGCCCTCGTAAATTTCAAGCTCGCATTTTTTTACAACGCCGTCTTCAAGTTCGACATTTAGGTTTGCGTGCCCCTCCACTTTTGTGATTTCCTTTATGCTGAAGCAGCCTGTTTTGTGCATTTTATCGGTCCCCCTTTAAGTGCTTTAGCTGCTCCGGCAGCTGGTTGAAGTATGTGAACAGATTGTACCGTTCTTTCCTGCTTAGGCCAATCTCCTTGAATAGGGCATCAAGGGACTCAAAGTTTGCGTCATTTGTAAAGCCCCGGCACCCAATGCACTGCACATTCTGGCTTGGGCAGAGGGCATCGCACCCCGCATATGTGACCGGGCCAAGGCAGGCCTCCCCTTTTAGGAGAAGGCAGGCGTTTTCCCTCAGCTTGCATTCAAAGCAGACCGGCACCTCCTGCAGTCTGGGCTTTGCGCCGTGCAGGAACTTGTTCAAAAAGTCGAGGAATTCCTGCTCGTTTATGCTGCAGCCCTGCAAAAGGTAGTCTACCTTTACAAAGGCCGTCAGGGGAAAGACCTTTTCCTTAATCGGCTTGATGGCCTGCCTTTTGATCTTTTCCTTCAGGCCGGGCGGCAATGCATTCCTGATGCCTGGAATGCCTGCGATGGTTGCACAGGCCCCGAGGGCAACGAGGAAGTCTGACTTTTCCCTTATGTACTGGAGCTTGTTGAGATCGTGCTTTGAGACAACGCTGCCCTCAACAAAGGCAATGTCAAGCCTTAAGGCGGAGGGCTTAACTTTTTCCATCAGCAGCCTTGACTCCACTATTTCTATCTGCTTGAATGCCTGCAGCAGCTTTTCCTCAAGGTCGAGCACTGCAAGGACGCAGCCCTCACAGCATGAGAGGGAGAAAAACCCAACCTTTGCCTTTTTGCTTGCCAATTTCATTCCTCCTTTACTGGCAGTTCTTTTAGCTCTGCTGCGTTGAAGATTGGCCCGTCAATGCAGGCATACCTGTTGCCAATGTTGCAGTGGCTGCAGTATCCCACGCCGCACTGCATCATTCTTTCAAGAGAGGCAAACATTTGCCTATCCTTAAACCCCTTTTTTCTAAGCTCAATTAACGCAAAGTGAATCATTACAGGCGGGCCGCACAAGAGGGCGACTGTGTTTTCTGGGGAAAGCACGCTGTTCTTGAACAGGGAGGTAACAACGCCAATATTTCCGGCCCATTTGGGCGAGGGCTTGTCAACCGTTGTCTGGACCGAAATGCCCTGCTTGCCCCATTGGTCCATCTCCTGGCTGAAGAGAATGCTTTGAGGGTTTTTGCAGCCAAACATCAGCTCAACTTTTCCAAACTCTTCCTTTTTTTCCCGGACAGCGTAGATTGCGCTTCTCAGAGGGGCTATGCCGCAGCCCCCGCAGACAAAGAGAATGTTCTTTTTCCTAAACCTCTGCATTGGAAAGCCGTTGCCAAACGGGCCCCTTAGCCCAAGCTGGTCTCCCTTTTTAAGAGAGTGCATTGCGTTTGTGACATTACCAACGTTTACCACGGTAAAGCTCATAAAGCCTGTTTTGTAGGGCGAGGAGGAGATGCTTAGCGGAATTTCTCCAAAGCCAAAGATTGTGACCATCATGAACTTGCCTGGCACAAAGAAGAATTTTTTTTGCCTTTTTGGGTTTTCAAAGCGAACGGTGAAGGTCTTTGTGTCACTGGTTTCCTGCTTCACTTCCAGGACTTCCGCAAGCTCTGGCTTCTCAGGCGTGATCATTTTGCTCCCTCCAAAACCTGTTTTTGAATGCTGTTTGCAATCTCCACCAGACTGATTTTTGTGGGGCAGACGCTTATGCACCTGCCGCAGCCAACGCAAAGCTGCATTCCGTGATTTTCCTGATAGTAGGAAAACTTGTGAAGGACAAACTGCCTCAGCCTCGAGGAACGTGAAGCCCTAAACATATGGTTGCCTGCAACAGTTGTGAACCTTTTGAGCTGGCAGCTGTCCAAGAAACGAAACCTGCTGCTTTTGCTGCCTGATCCAAACTCGAACTCGTCGTCTGTGGTGTAGCAGTAGCAGGTTGGGCACACCTGGGTGCAGCTTGTGCAGCTCAGGCACCTCTCGGCCTCCTGTTTCCACACAGGGCTTTCAAAGCCCCTGTAAATGTTTTCCGCCAGGTTGTGGGTTTCCAGGGAAACCTTGCAGGATATTTTTGAGGAGGGCTCTGCATCCCCTGTTTGCTTGAAGAGCTTTCTGTCCAAAATTGCTCTGCCGGCCTCTGTTTCGGGCCGTACAAAGAATTCGTCTCCGCGCTCGGTGAAGACAATGTCTGCCCCCACTGCCTGGCTTGTTCCCATGCTCTGGCAAAACCCGTTCTCGCAGGCCTTTGTGCACTGGAGTGCGATGAGCAAAGTATTTTTTCTCCTGCTGCTGTAGAATTGGTCCAGGCCATAGTAGCGGATGAATAGCTCGTCAAGGGCCTGCAGGGCATGGGTGTCACAGGGCCTTATTCCAAAGATCACGCGCTTTGTTTTGTCAAAAACAGGCTTTACTTCATAGCCCTCTTTCTTCTTTGCAAATGAAAAAATTTTTTCTTTTGCCGGCCTGAAGAACTTTTTTGGGGAGGAAAGCCGTTCTGTTTCAAGGCAGACCTCCTGCCCACTGAATTCCTGGAAAGTCACAATCCCTGAATCGTTTTTGGCCGGGACAATGACCTGGAATCGCTTGCTTAGCTGGGCAAGAAATGGGGCAAGGTCTTCCTTGGACAGCACATAATTCATTTTATCAACTTTCAGAAGATTCGGACTCAGGCTCTTCTTCAGCTTCTTCTTGAACTGGTTCAGCCTTGGCACTGTCTTCTGATTCAGAAGAATCCTGCACAGGCTCTTCCTTAGCCGGCTCCACAGATTCAGAGGGAACTGGTACAGGGTTTTCCTTGGCCAACTCTTCAGATTCCTTTTCTGGGGTGCCAGAGGCGCCTTTGGATTGCAAAACAGTTAGGCCTGGCAATTCCTTCCCCAAAAGGTAGAGCAAAGGCGTTTTGCCTGCCAGGGACACGTGGGAAAAGTCTTCTGGGGAAAAATCTGTTTCCCTGAGTGCGGCCTCTGTGTCTCCTCCACCAACCATGGAGAAACCACGGCTTTTGCTTATTGCGTCAAACACCTTTTTTGTGCCAATCTCGAATTCCATTTTTTCAAACACACCCATTGGGCCGTTCATCACTATAAGCTTTGCTTTCTTCAAAACGTCTTTGAACTCTGAAACCGTTTCCATGCCGATGTCGTTAATCTGGTTGTCTTTTGGCAGTTCCGAAACCAAAATCTCTTCCCTTTCATCGTAGTCGTTCATTATGGCGATGTCCACCGGCACAATGATTTTCTCCCCATGCTGTGAAAGGATTTGCTTTGCCTGCTCTACAAACTGATTCAGCCCCTTTTCCTCAAAAAACTTGTCCTTGGCACCGAGCTGCACTCCTTTTGCCTTCAGAAACAGCTCACCTAAGAGCCCGCCAACGCAGATTGTGTCAGCCTTGTCATTTTCAAACAGACTCTGGATTAGGGAAATGCTGTCGCTTATTTTTGCGCCGCCCAAAACAAAGACACTGGGCTTCTCTCTTGAATCAACTTTTTCCAAAGCACTCAATTCTTTTTCAAGTACAGGCCCAACAAAGGACGGCAGGAGAACTGAAAGGCCAATAACACTTGGTTGTGCCCTGTGGCATACACTGAAGGCGTCCTGAACAAACAGGTCGGAAACAGATGCAATCTTTTGCACCCAGTCTATTTTTGAGGCTTCCTCCGGAGAAAAGCTTTGCTCCTCGTTTTCATGGAACCTCACATTTTCCATCAGGATTACCTCACCCTGTTGCATTGCCTTGATTTCCGATACAAAATCGGCATCCCAGCCAATTAATTTTACCTCTTTTTCAATGCGCTCCGAAATCTCTTCGGCGTGCTGCTTAAGTGAAACAAAGTCGTCCTGGCCCCTTCGCCCTTGGTGCGCCAGGCCCACAATCTTCGCGCCCTTGCCTGTCAATTCCTTCAGGGTTTCGACATAGGATTCAATTCTTGCACCTACAAAGAGCTCTCCGTCCTCTACGTTGCTGTTAAGGTCAAGTCTTACCACAACTGTTTTGCTGGAAATATCCTCGTCCTTCAAATATTTGTAGTCTGCCATCTAATGCCCCCTTATTAGAGAAAGAATTAAACTAATATAAAACAATGCCCTGAAAGAAAATGCTCTTGCACTAGAACCCTTTTTTGGCGAGGAAAAGGACAAAGTCTGCAAGAAGTGAAGAGTAGCCCCACTCATTGTCATACCATCCAAGGATCTTGACCGTGTTTCCGTTTACCCTGGTTAGCTTGCTGTCAAGGATGCATCCATGGCCGTTCCCGATTATGTCTGTGCTTACAAGGTTTTGTTCAGAGTATTCAAGATTTTGCTTGAGTTTTTTGGCAGAGGCTTCCTTAAACAAAGCATTGACAACCTCGGCGCTTGTAGACTCTTTCAGGGAACAAGTTAGGTCTGTGATGCTGCCTGTTGGAACAGGAACGCGAATTGCAATGCCGTCAAACTTGCCCACAAGGTCGGGAAAAATTGTGGTTATTGCCTTTGCCGCTCCGGTGGATGTTGGAACCATGTTTATTGCGGCAGCCCTTCCCCGCCTCAAATCGCGGTGCGGGCCGTCAACAATGTTTTGGTCCGCTGTGTAAGCGTGAATTGTTGTCATAAACCCCTGTTCTATGCCAATGTTCTCGTGCAAGACCTTTACCAATGGGGCAAGGCAGTTTGTTGTGCAGCTTGCCATGCTGACGACGTGCTCTTTTGAGGAATCATAATTTTGCGTGTTTACGTTGAGAATGTACTGGTTGCAGGCCTGGCCCTTTGGCGGGGCGGAGATGACGACCTTTTTGGCGCCGGCCTTTAGGTGGAATGCTGCCTGGTCTGCGCTCCTGAAAACGCCTGTGCTCTCAAGCACAACATCTACATTGAGCTTTTTCCAGGGAAGCCTTTTCGGGTCCCTTTCGGAGAGTGCCGCAATCTTTTTCTCGCCAATGATGAGATTTTGGGAATCGGCGGTAACCTCTTTTCCAAGCCTGCCGTAGACAGAGTCAAACTGGAGCAGGTGGGCCAGTGTCTTGTTGTCGGTCAGGTCGTTTACTGCAACAACCTCAATGCCCTTTTTGCCAAGCATTGCCTTGAAGGCCTGCCTTCCAATCCTTCCAAAACCGTTTATTGCGACGTTTACCATATTGACCCCCTCCCCAATTGGAACTTGTAAGAGTTATGCCCTCATTGTTTTTAACAGTTGCTATGGGAGGAATTTACCTATAGGGTTTTAGCTTTGACCCCATAACTATTTTAATAGTTGTAAGCACATCATCCATAGCAATACGCTTTTTGAGAAGGTGTTTTTTTTGGAAGTCAACCCTTATATTTTCAGAAATTACGACATTCGGGGCATTGTTCCCGGCGAATTGGACGAGGAAAAGGTTGGGGCAATAGGCAAGGCCTTTGGAACCTTCTTGCGCAGGAGAAAGATAAGGCAGGCCGTGGTTGGCAGGGACTGCCGCCTAAGCGGGGAAAGCTTCAAAAAGGTATTCATCAAGGGCTTGACCGAAATGGGAATTGACGTCATTGACTTAGGCCATGTCATGACCCAAATGGTTTACTACGGCCAATACAGGTTCCAGACCAACGGCGGGGCTATGATTACGGCTTCCCACAACCCGCACAACTTCAACGGCTTTAAGCTCTGCATTGGCTTTTCCAAAACCACAGAGATTGAGGAATTGAAGGAGATAAGGGAAACTGTGGAAACAGAGAATTATTTCAAGGCCGAGAAGAAGGGCAAAGTTGTAAAGAAGGACATCAAAGACGATTACAATAATGACGTGCTGAAAAGGGTTGTGCTTAAGAAAAAGTTCAAGGTGGTTCTCGATTTCAGGCACGGCACGCCGGGCATGTATTTGCCGGAG
>JAFCBY010000085.1 GCA_017610485.1 Candidatus Falkowiibacteriota bacterium | reverse complement strand
CGCCATAGAGATAAAGGCAAACTATATTATTTCTGAAAACAAAAAGCATTTCTCAATATTCCCAATATTAAAAAATAAAATAATGACTATAAGGGAAGCCAATGAAAAAATTAAGTAATGCAGGAATGCCTTGAACTGGGAAAAAGAATTGCTTTTCCCTAAAAACCCCTTAAAAAGCTTTTTCTGCAAGAATTGTTTGGTTGAAATGGAAGATTGGGAAAAACTCGGTTTAAAGGCAGGCCTGGAATGCCACCAGCAATTGGACACCGGCAAATTGTTTTGCCGCTGCCCTTCTATACTAAGAGAGGATAAGCCAGACTTTATTATAAAAAGGAAACTTAGAGCTGTTGCCTCAGAGCTAGGAGAATACGACAAGGCAGCATTGGAAGCTTTTGGCAAAGACAAGACATTTGTTTACCAAGGTTACAAAGACAATTGCTGTCTTGTTGAAACCGATAGCGAACCTCCTCACCCAGCAGACAAAAAAGCGTTTGAAACCGTTCTAAAGGTTGCGCTAATGTCAAAAGCCCAAATTTTGGATGAATTGTTCGTAATGAGAAAAACTGTTGTTGAGGGTAGCGTGGTTTCGGGCTTTCAGCGGACAATGCTTGTCGCGCTCGGTGGCGAAATAGAGCTAAGCAACAAAAAGGTCGGTGTTTTGAGCATTGCCCTGGAAGAGGACGCTGCAAGGCCAATGGAAAGAGGGGAAAAAGAGGTTGTTTACAGGCTTGACAGGCTTGGAATCCCGCTGATTGAGCTTGCCACAGCTCCCGACCTGAAGACGCCTGAAGAGGTCAAGGAGTGCGCGAAGAAGATTGGCGAGCTTTTCAGGAGAACCTGCAAGGCAAAAAGGGGCCTTGGAACCATAAGACAGGATGTCAATGTTTCTATTGCTAAAGGCGCAAGGGTCGAGATAAAGGGCGTGCAGGACCTGGGAATGATTGATGAATATGTCAGAAGGGAAGTGCAGAGGCAGGTTGCCCTGGTTGAGATAAGGGCGGAAATGAAGAAGAGGAAAATTTCCGCAAAAGATTTTGAGGGCGAAGGCATTTTTGACCTGTCCCAAATTTTTGCAGGCAGCGAATGCAAGTTTTTGAAAGGGAAAGCTGTTTTCGGGGTAAAGCTCCACAAAATGTCAGGCCTTTTGGGCAAGGAAGTCCAGCCGGGAAGAAGATTTGGAACAGAGCTCGCAGGCTATGTAAAGGCAAGGGCCGGCCTAAAGGGCATCCTCCACTCAGACGAGCTGCCAGCCTACGACGTCAGCGAAAGGGAGGTTGAGCATGTCAAGCACAAATGCAACTGTGTAATGGACGACGCCTTTGTTTTGGTGCAGGCAGACAAGGCAAGGGCTAAAAGGGCTTTGGCAACAGTGCTTGAAAGATGCAATCAAGCTTTGGAGGGCGTGCCGGAGGAAACAAGGAATGCGTTGGAGGGGGCAAACACAGAGTACAGCAGGCCTCTCCCAGGAGCAGCAAGAATGTACCCTGAGACAGATTTGGCCCCTGTCACAGTGGAAAAGGAAGTGCTTGAAGACACGTCGAAAAGGCTTCCCTTGACTGTTGAGGAAAGAGAAAAACTTTACGCCGAGAAATGCCTGTCAGGAAAGCACGTTGATCAGATGAAGCTCAGCAATTATGCCTGCTTCTTTGAGTCATTGCTGGAAAAGGGATTTGGCGCAAAGACCGCCGCAAGCCTGCTATTGGACGGCCTAACCCAGCTGAGGAGGGAGGGCATCAAAAACGTTTCAAACGAAATGGTGGAATCCCTCCTGAAGCTTGAAAGAAAGAAAAGGATTAGTAAGGACATTTTCCTGGACTTTTTAAGGCAATGGAACAAAATGCCAGGGGCGGACGCAGAACAAATTCTCAAGGGAATGAAGATTGAAAAGGTCGGAAAAGGAGACTTGCAGGATGCAATAGGCAAAATACTTGAAAAGAATGAGGCCTTGATTGAGGCACAGGGAATGCGTGCCCTGGGCGCGCTAATGGGCGATGCAATGAAGGAGCTCAGGGGAAGGGCAGAGGGCGCAACGATAAGCAGGCTCCTGAAGGAAGAGCTTGCGAAAAAAAGCAAGTGATTGGCAACAACAATTTATTACTTCCGGAAGACGAGCTGCGCAACCTTTTTCGCAACCCGCTCACTCTTTCCAAGGCCGACAAGCTTTGCCCTCAAAGCATCCTCAGTCAAGCCCTTTTCAGGCTTTCTGATTGTCTTCACAAGCCGCACTATTTCCCTAACCTCGACCAAAGAAAAGCCCTGGAAGGGGTTTTTTGGCAAAGGCATTTTTCCCCCGCGCTTGCCAAGCTTTTGCTCAACTGCAGACTTCTTGCTCTGCAGAGTTGCCTCCTTTTCCCTGAACTGCTCGGGCGTAATCCTTCGCTTAAAGACCTCGTGCCTCCACAAATGCCTCTCCTTTTCAATCTCCAAAAGCTCGAGCTTTAGTACGTCTGCCCTGGCCTTTCTCTGCAGCGAGTATTTCCAGCCGCCAAACGCAATCGTGCTTGCAACCATCAAAAACAAGAAGGTTGGCCCAAAGACTGCGAAGAGGTTCTGGGCAAGCATCCCCAGGTCAAGCTCTTTGACCGGAACCAGGGTAAGCACATAGGTTTCGGATTCGGAGAACTCCGCCCCCTCAAAGTTGGCGCTGACCTGAATCGAGTAGTTCATTGAAAAGCCCTCGCTGCCACCCTCTTCTGCCTCAGGAAGCTTTTCAAGCAGGACAAACTCGTTTCTCGAGGAAACAAAATTAAATGCCTTTGCTGTGCCAGAGTGCTGGTTTACCAAAACGGCACTGAGGTTCTCCAGTTCGCCAAACTGCAGGCTCTCAACCTTGACAATGAATTCGACCTCTTCGCCAAACGAAAAAATCTTTTGCTTTGGCTTAACAAGGGAAATGGAAAACGGCTTTTCTTCAACCCGCGGATTTGTAATGGTAAAGCCGACCTCCGGGCTTTCACCTGTTTCGTCAAAGGACACCAGCGAGTACTCATATTCTTTGCCCGGCACCACCGTTGAGTCAAGGAAGCTCTTCTCGGTTGTTACCGCAAGCACCTTTGGCACCCCCCCAATATCACCTCTGTAAAGCTTGAATGAAACACCCTGTGCGCCCTCATACTCCCACGAGATAAAGACACCCTCTGGCCTGAACTCCGCACTCAGGCCTGACGGCACACTCGGAATAGCACAGGCAAAGGATATAAGCAAAAGCAGGAAAGCAAAAACCAGGGAAATTCTTCCAAACATCCTTGTATATTAGGGCAAAGCCCTATTTATTCCTTATTTTTGGCAATAGAAACTTTTTATAACTACTTTAAACCAGTTAATTGTGGAAAGATGGCCTGTAAAATAGGAAAAGGGGCGCAGAGTTCACTAGAATATCTTCTCACCTATGGGTGGGCCCTCGTGCTTATAGCCTCACTTGTTGGAGTGTTGGTCCTGGTTGTGGGCACCGGAATCAACGCAAACACCTGCACCAGCTTTCTCACAATGATCTGCAAGGGCGTTGGCGCAGACGGCGACACCCTAATGCTGGTGCTGCAGAACGCCACAGGCCAAAAAATCACGATAAACCCCTTCCTGGACATAAAGTTTGACGACGAAGAGGGATACGCCACAGTAACCTACAACGGCACTGTCCACAGGTTTGACGACGTGACCATCAACGCAGGCGACGAATTCACTATTTCAGCAAAAGGATTGGTACACGCCGACGAGGTAACCATAACCTATGTGGAGGGCTCAACAGGCCTGACAAGAACCATAACCTCCACAATCAGCACAGACGCCCCAGACACCATAGAAATAAGCAACGACGGAATAGACAACGACGGAGACGGCGACGTAGACTGCGAAGCAGGAGACGTAGAGGACTGCGAATATGTGGTTGAGGCAAATCCCTTCGGAGCGGACTTGCTGGTAACCAACGCAGGACCAACAGTAATTCAGTTTGGGGGAATTCAATCCACAACAGGCACTACAGACCTTGCAGGCATGTGGACAGCAACAGGCGATATTGCGCTTGCGTTCTACGTGGTAAGCTACACACCTGGAACGACGGCAGACGTGTCGTTTGGTATCTTACCGCCAGTTACCACCACCCTAAATCAAGGCTGGAATGTTGTAACCATAAATACAGGGGCAGGAGTACTGCTCATGGGAAACAACATGGACGACTTTTTAATCCAATCAAACGGCGCCAATTTTCATATAGCGCATACCGAACTGCCAAAGGCTTTTGTAAACATACAGTAATTAGGCAGATAAAAGGGACTTGACTAAAAGAACAGCTTTTTAGGCACTTTTAGAAAAAAAATAATGGGGGTGATAGCTCATGAACAGAGCAAAGACATACCTAGTTGCAGCAATGCTTTTTCTAGTATTGGCAAATGCCAGCAGCGCTTTTGCTGGAATCCTTCCAGGCATATTGGAGGGAACAGGAACAAACTTCGAGATAACAGACAGTTCTTATCTAAACATTTCAGTAAATAGCAGTGAGGAAATCAAGGTACTGCTTCAGTCAGTGCCGGAAATGGTAACAATCTATGTAGAACCGGTTTCCGAAGCGACTTCAACAACAATAACCATCAGCGGTTTTGCTCCAAACACGACCTACTACAAGTATGAGGACAGTCACCGCAACCTCGTTGAATTCACAACAGACGGAACAGGAAGCTATACCTATGAGCAGGACCTCTCGCAGGAGCACTTGGTGTTTATCCAAACCCACCCCTCTACAATTTTTCTGACAAGCACAGGCTGGGAAGACGACTATGGAAACGACCCAGAAGTCGGCACTTGGGATCCAATAACCTTAACAGGCGCCCTGACAACTGATATCAATTATAAAACAATTGAAATAGATGACAATGGAATTACCCTCAACGGTGCAGGGCATGTGATTAGCGGCCTAGGCTCTAAAGGGATTCATTCAACAAAGACTACAGGGATAACAATGGGATAGGGGGCTTCGCCCCCTATAACCCCCTTGCGCCTCGCTCCCCCGTCAAGCCCTCACTTGGGTTCGGGCTTGCCGTACCCCCACTCGGCGCTTAAAACGCCGATA
>JAFCBY010000084.1 GCA_017610485.1 Candidatus Falkowiibacteriota bacterium | reverse complement strand
CCTGAGAAGTTCATGTCGTTCTTTCCCTATTCCGAGTTCAAGCCCCAGCAGCTGCCTGTAATGGAGTTTGTTTCGAATGTTGTTGAAAAAGGGGGAATTGGGTTGGTTGAGGCCTACTGCGGCTTTGGGAAGACAATTTCGACGCTTGCGCCTGTGTTCGAGCAGGGGAAGAAGGTTTTGTTGCTTTCGCCGACCCACACGGCTAGGAACGCCGGAATTGCAGAGGCCCTGAGGATAAACAAGGTGAAAGGCAAGAGGCTGATGGTGGCGGACTTGCGCTCAAAGGCCACAATGTGCGCCATGTTTCCAAAAAGCAGGTTCAGCTACGAGGCCTGCTGGAGGGTCAGGAAGTTCAAGGAATGCGAATTTTTCAGGTCAACCTATTATGGGAAGGAGCTCTCCCAAAAGGCCAGGAAGGCAATCTCCGAGGCGGAATCCCTTGTTTTCAAAACCCCGGAAAAGATTTTTGCCGGCGGAAATATGGGCAAGGAGCCCAACTTCTTCAAGGCCTTTGAGGGAATTTGCGAAGAAAACGGGGTGTGCTTTTATGAAACAATGAGACAGGTCATCAAAAAGGCCGACGTCGTGGTCCTGGACTACTACTGGTGCTTTACCGAAATTTTTGCCCTGCTCAAAATGCTGATTGACCCAAAGGACTTTGTGCTGTTAATTGACGAGGCAGACCTCCTGGTTGACAGGCTCTACAACCAGCTCCACACCAAGCTGACATACCAAGGGGTAAAAGACTTGGTTAACCAGTCCAAGAGAATCCTGAAGGACGAAAAGGGTTTGGACGAGGAGAGAAAGACCCTGAACAAGGCAGACTTCGAGTTCCTAAGAGAGTTTTCAGTCCACACAATTGAAATTCTGCAAAACATTCCCCCAAAAAAGCCGCTTTTGCCGGAGAAACTAATGTGGCACTACATCAGCGGGTTCAAGAGAAGCTCGCAGGAGGCAGGCCTTGAGGGCACAATGGAGTTCGGCGGCATTGTGGAAAACGTTGAAAGAATAACGGACGCAATTGACTCAAGCAACGTTTCAGAGAAAGCGAGGTTCAGCCCACACCTGTTCCTAAAAAAGCTCAGCCAGGTAAGGGGCTCGGAAAAGCACCTAACCTTCATCACCGAATCACAAGAAGAAATCTTCATCAAGCCATTTGAAATAAAGTCGGAAAGGCTTGCAAGCGGGCTCACGGCGGTTGAAACAATAACCGAGTTCCACAGCACAATACTGTTCTCGGCAACAATCGGGGACGAAAACCTGTTCATGGAGGAATTCGGCCTGGACAAACAACAGACAAAGGTCTTCAAGCTCAGCCACATGCCCCACGAAAACCTCCTGCTAATAATTGACACCGAGCTGGACTCAACATTCAGCAAAAGGATGGCCAACGCCCCAAAGTACGCGGCAAAGGTTGAGCTCTTGCTGGAACAGGACCTCTCGCTTCTGGTAAGCTGCTGCAACCAGTTTGAAACAGACCAAATGATTGAGGCAATCCCGGAAATGGAGAGCGGGCAGGACAACGAAAACCTTGACGGAGAAAGGCCCTACGCAATAAACATAAGGACAAAACACGCAAGGAGCACAAACAAGGCAAGCAAGGTAAGAAACTGCATTGTTGTCGGTCTTCCCCTGCCGGACTACTCAGACTTCTACTTCAAGCAAAGAAAGAGCTACTTGGAAAAAAAATACGGAAAAGAGCACGCCGGAAAACTGATCAACAGGAAGGCAGTTGACATAGCCGTCCAGCTAATGGGCCGGATCACAAGAGACCTCTCAAGCCCGAAAACAATGGTCCTGGCCGACAAAAGGTACAAAAGGGACTTCTTTCTGGGAGACTTCTACTATGAGACAATCCCCCAGTACCTCAAGCCATACATCAAGGTTGTTGGAAGCAACAGCGAGCTCAGAAAAGAAATAAGCGAGTTTTGGAAAAAGGCGAGGTAACTTCTACATAACATGTTTTTGTTTGGGCGTTTTTAGAGGGAAAAGGGGCGCTCCCTTGAGCTGCCCAAAACAGCGATTTTATTAAAATGTTGAGGCACAAATTTGGCTAATGGAAAAGGAATTTTTGATTAGAAGGGCGGAGCCGGAGGACGTTGGTGAGTTAACCGGCCTGTTTCTAGAATTGCACGCCGCCATGGCAAAGTTGAACCCGGAGTTCAACGAATTGAGCGGTGAGGGAACAGACTGCTTTAGGGAGCAGGCCCTCAGGGGCATTGACGACAGGGGCGGCGACTTCATCCTGGTGGCGGACGCAGGCGGAAAAATTGTTGGCCTGGTTTCCTGCGAGACAAAGGAAAGGCTAAACGCATTCAAAATCAAAAGAATTGGCTATATAACCGATTTGTTTGTTGCCCCAGAATTCAGAAAAACAGGGGTTGCCAAGGCACTCGTCGCAGAAGCAGAAAAAGAGTTCGGAAAAAGAAAGCTCGGGCACGCCTTCCTCAAAGCGCTCTCAAACAACCCAGACGCCCTCAAAACATACCAGTCCCTCGGCTTCGAAGAATACAAAAAGGAAATGAAGAAAAAACTCTAATTTTTCAATCAACCAATTGGTTGATTCTTTTTCAACCTAAGCTATATTAATCACTGGAACAGCATTTATTTTACAAGCTTTCCCATTTTTGGGCTAGCCTGTCAAGGGGCAGGGCTCCTGCCTGGTCGCGTTGACCCAAGAGCCCTGTTCCAATTCCATTCAAAGGAGGGTTTTTTGGGAAAATGCTGTTGACTGTCGGGGAAACTGCCTTGCTCAGGCTTTTTTTTTAAAGCGGGCGCAAAGGGCTTCGCCAAACCACTTGACAGCACTGCCCTGTATTCTAGCGAGGCTACTTTGAAGAGTACAAGGCAATGCCAAGTAGTATTTAAAATGCTTTGGGTTTTCAGAGAGCAACAATTAGGCATTTAAGCTTAGGCAGGATAAGAATTCTTATGCAACCCGAAATAGTTGTAGTTGGAGCTGGCTTTGCAGGGCTTTCTACAGGTTTGAATCTTCTTGATGTCGGCTTTGAGAAGGTGAAAATTGTTTCGGTTGGAAGTGGCAGTTCTGCTGTTTCACCCAGCAACATTCTCAGGGCAGAGCCAAAGCAGTTGAAGAGGATGCTGTTGAAAGTTGGCAGAAGAAGAAACAGTGGAGAAATCGTAGATGAATTCATAGGGAATATTTCCTATGGTTACAGTTTTTTTGCTGAACAGGGCATAGAATGCAGATTAAGCAATATTGGCTTTGTTCCAAAGGGAAAAAGGCCCGGCCAGGAATCCTGCAAGGCGCTTTGGAAAAGGTTTGCTCAAAATGGCGGCAATGTCACGAAGCAAACAGTAGATGGCTTTTTGGTTGGCGATGACAAGGTTATTGGTCTTGTCTCAGGCAGTAGAAAAACCTTTGGGGATGTCTTTGTGCTTGCGTTTGGTGGCTTAGGCAACTTGTATAGCTACAGTACTGGCCCTGCAACTGATTACAACTTGATGGGGCTTTGCCTCGAGGCAGGCTTTGTATTGGAAAACCTTGAGTTTAACATGTTTCACCCTTTCCTGGTTGTTGACAAAAAGTTGCCAAGAACTCTTGTTTCTGGGGAGATTCTGCAGCACATGCATTTTGTTGACGAGCAAGGCAAAGAATTTCTTTCAAAGGAAGTAAAAAATGCTTTGAGTGAGAACAGGCACCACACCCTATTTGATTCTATGACGAGGGAGTTTTACCTGCAAAGCAGGAAGAGCAAGCTTTTTGCTGTCATTGAATTGAATGAGAGAGAGTTTGCCGAATTTGTGGAAGAAAACGAGTTTGGACAGGTGTTTAGGGGAAAAGAGCTTATTGAAATCAGAAAATTTGAGATTCGCCCAGCTTTCCACTACTCTTTGGGTGGCCTAAAAGTTGACAAAAAGGGCAGAACCTGTTTTGAGAACGTTTTTGCGTTGGGCGAATGCAGCACCGGGCTGCATGGCGCTTCACGAATTGGAGGCACATCTGTCTTGGAATGCACGATATTTGGGAAAGTTGTTGCCAACGAAATCAAAAACAGTGGATTCGGATACTCTAAGAAGAAATCCGGAAGAAAGCGTGTTGTGCCAAGGATAACAAAACGGCAGAGAGAAATGTTCTGGCAATGCCTTGGGCCTGTGAAAAGCCAGCAAAAACTGCAGGAGATTTCAGGAAGAGACTATGAAAACCCCTATATGAAACTGCTGCAGCAGGCTGCAAAAAGCTCTTTGAAAACAGGCTGCCTTGGAACCAATTTTGTTGAGTAAAGAATTGAATTATTTTTTGTGGTACATTTCAAGCAAATTTTCAATTATTTGTCCCCCACAGGCTGTCAGGATGCTTTCAGGATGAAATTGCACACCTTCAATGAAATAGCGCTTGTGCCTTACAGCCATTACTGGCTCGTCCTCGCTGCTTGCAGTTACTTCCAAGCAGTCTGGAATTTTTTTGCCTGCAAGGCTGTGGTAACGGCCAGCCTGAAAGGGGTTCTCCATTCCACTGAAAACGCCTTTGCCATCGTGCTTTATACTGCTTGGCTTTCCGTGAACGATATTGTTTGCCCTGCCAACCAGTCCGCCAAAAGCCTCAATAATGCACTGGTGGCCAAGGCAAACGCCGAAGATTGGAAGCTTTCCTTTGTATCTCTTTACCAGGTCAATGCAGATGCCTGCTTCTTTTGGGCTGCCTGGCCCAGGGCTTATCACAATCAGGGCAGACCTGAATTTCTTTACAACCTCATTCACTTTTGCCATGGGGACATTGTTTCTGTAGACAAGGCATTTGCAGCCTCGTTTCTCAAACTCGTCAACCAGGTTGTAGGTAAATGAATCAAAGTTGTCAATGAAAAGAATGTTCATTTTAGGCCCTCCGCTGCTTGGATTGCCCTAAGGCAGCTTTTTGCCTTGTTTTCAGTTTCCTCAAATTCCTTTTCTGGCACAGAATCAAAGACAATGCCGCCGCCTGTTCTGATAAAAATCTTGTTTCCCTTGATTCGCATGCTTCTGATTACTATTGCGCTATCGAAGTCTCCTGCTGTTGTCAAATAGCCAATGCTTCCGCCATAGAAGCCGCGTTTTGTCTTCTCGTATTTTCTAAGCAATTCCATTGCCTTTACCTTTGGTGCCCCAGTCAGAGTACCCATGT
>JAFCBY010000083.1 GCA_017610485.1 Candidatus Falkowiibacteriota bacterium | reverse complement strand
AAGTCGTTTATACTGGAGCTCCATTGCCCGTCAAAGAAAAGGTAAGTTGAAATATATTCATCATCCTCGAATTTGAACCCTGTAGTGGAATCGCTTGGCGTGAAACTAAGCCTGCTAAGCTCTCTTGGAACTTCAGGCTCCAATAGATTGGCATTGACCTGGGCAAGTGACCTGCCAATAAAGTATTTTGGATTGGCCGACTCATCAACGGTTATGCCCAAATACTCGCCCTTGCGCAAAGTAATCGGACTATCCAGCTGAACTACAGAATTTGATATGAAGCGCACGCCTCTTTTTGAAAGGACCCAAGCCACATCGATGTTATCCCTATGGGTTGTCACAAAGTCCCTGCCGGTTGTATCCTCAACCTCTATCATGGCATAGGTTTCACCCATGAGCGTGTTATTCCTAACCTTAAAGTCAATAAGCCCGTCATGGCTCTTGTCGGTACTAATGTACTGCCATCTCAGGCCAGAAATTTCCGTGCCGGTAGTCTGCTCTGCCATAAGCCCAATCTTGTTTGATATCATGCCGACATTGTAGGATGTCAAGGGAACGCCGCCGAAGTAATCAGGCACGCTGCATGGCACAAAGGGGTCATCAAAGCCCCCGAGGTTGTTGTTGCAGACATTGTGCTGCCCCTGCCAGATTGGTTGCGCTGTAACCACATCATTATAAAGTGCGTCCTGGGGGTAAAAGGTTTCTGTGTCAACCAAGCCTAGGTTGTCAATAATAGGGTCTGACTTAAAAGACTTGTTTTCAACAAACTCGCCTGAGCATGTTGTTGTGCAGGTTGTAAAAGGAAATTTTATACCATAATATTTGAATATATCTGTAACGCACTCGTCATTGCAATTTTCGACGTAGTGGTAACTAGAGCTTATTTCAGTGTAAGGCAGTTGCGCCGTAATGTTCGACCAAACGTCTCTGTAAGTCTGGGCAAATACAGTGTGCGTGTCCCCACCGTTGTGATTTTTGTCTGTCATGAAGAAGTCAACCCAGTCAACGAAGACATAGCCTCCACTGTCAGTCACTTTGAATTCAAGGGCGCCTGACTGGTCGAAGTTTTCGGCGGTTGGGTCAAAGACTTTTTTCTTTATCTTTGCCTCGGCAGGCTGGGTTGGAGAACTGTGTAAAAGTGAAAATGACTCTTCTGCAGCCGAGAAGCTGACCACTTTTTCGACAGAGGGTAAGCGCAGGTCCTCAAAGAAAACAAAGCAGGTGTTTTTTATAAGGCCGTCGGCAATCCCTGCCTTGATGTCAAAGGATGTCTTGGTTTTGGTTAGATCGCTTGGTTCAGCTGGATCAAGCAACTTGAAGCAGCTGGTTGGGTCTGTCACATAAATCCTTACTATGTGAATCGGGCCCCTGAAGCCTGCCAGGGCGTCATCTGATGCAATCCTTGCCTTTACAGCAATCCCATATTCACCTATTGTTATGTCATAGGCTGAGTTAAGGAGGGTTTCTGCATTGACCGTTATCCTTTTTGTCTCTCCCACAGGAATCTGCATCGCCTGCGATGGGCTAAGAACAAGCTCTGATTCAAGAAGCACTGTTACGGCTTGCTGGCAGCCGTTTGTGATGCTGAAATCGCTTTGGATTTCCGAGGCTTTACCGTCTCTTACAAAGAATATGTCTGTTGTTTCCTCGCCTGGCCTTTCAACAGTGATGCAGTCAAGGCTTGGGTCAGGCAGGGGGGGCGCGGTTCCAATCTCTATCTGCTTTTCAAAGGTTTGGTAGCCTGCCGATCTCAAGGTCAAGGTTACCTCTTTAAGGCCTTCAAGGCCTGCAATGTTTAGTATTGAAAACATGCCATCCGAGGCAGTATTCACAGTCCTTGTGACTCCATCAGATATCTTCAGGCTTACAAGGACATTTTCCAACGGCAAACCAGAGGAATTGTCACTAACTTTGCCTGTGAGGCCCGGGCTCCCATAGGGGGAGAGCCTGTCTGGCTGGTGCTCAATCTTGAGCAGCTGCTGTGACGAGACCAAAAATGGAATTGTTTCAATTGAGGACTGCAACCCATTATCAAACGTAAGCGTGAACTCAAGTTTGGCAAGATCTGCCTCTGATGCAATGAAGATTGGCATTGAGTGGGAAATCTCTACGTTTGCCGGGAAGGAAAAGCTTGCTTGCGAGTAGACGTTTGCAGGCCCAAACTCAAATGGCTCTGATGACGTGAAGGAAATAACTTTAGGGAAGCCAGTGCTATGCTCCGCGCTAATGCTTGCATCGCTGAAAGCCCTTCCACTGCAGTTGTACACCATGTAGGTTAAATTGTAGTCCTGGTTTAGGATAACGTAGTTTGGCTCCTCAGGGTCTGTGCCAAGAACTGTTACCTGGCCCTGGTTATTCTCCAAGATGAAGGCCCAAGCGAAGTCTTGTTCGTCACAGAGCGCCTCATTTACCAGGAAGCGCTTGACCTTTTCAGCTGTCGTGATTGGCTCGTCATCTGAAGACGCTTCGGCCTTGAAAACCGCTTTGGCCTTGAAACGGAATTCTAGCATTGTGCCGTCGGCAAGCCCTGGCTCAACCATAAACTTTACAACAACCGGAATTATTTGCTTTTTCTGCAGGTCAGGATAATAGATGTTTGCCTGCTTGGCGTCACCGTCGGTTGCACAGGTTTCCAAGTCTGTAAAAGGGTCCACCGGGTCATTGTTCCAGCAGGTTGAGAGAATGGCGTCAGAAACAAGTGGGCCTGAGACACCCCTGATTTTGGCCTTGTAGTTATTTGGAAGTGGGAGGTCAATTTCAGTATTAGGGCCAATGCGTATGTGCTGAATGGGGTTTTGGTAAAGACCCTCTTCCGAAATTAAGATTTCGAACAGTGCATAATATGTTTTTGTGCCTTCAGGGTCTGATTGAATCCTGTCAGCCGCCCTTTTGCAGGCCATGTCGTCACAGAAGTACCTGAACATCGTGTCAATCTTTCCTGCTGTTGACGGAATGCTCTCTTCGCGCATTAGGCCGATCTCCCTCTTTGCCTTGTTCTTGTTTACGATGTCAACTGTAGAGGCCGCGTATTTAAGTAAAAAGGTCGGGGCTGAGGCGCGTACGTAGACAAATCGGTCTGCTGCTATTGGCTCTGACTTGCATTCTCCTTTTAGATCTGTCGTGCAGGAATCAAGAACTGTTGTCCCGTCTGCCGCGTCAATGAACTCTACTTCGGCGCTTTGAATAGGGTCGTTTGAGGCGGATTCCAGGTCATAGACCTTGACCTCTACTGTGCCAGCCCCTAGGACAAGCAGTACTTCCATTTCAACTGTTTCACCTGCATCAAGATGGAATTCTTCCGATTGCCCTTCTGCCGTTCCATCCTCATCCTTTGCCTTGAGCAAGTATTCTCCGGGGTCAAGATTTGAGAATGTATAGGTGCCGTCCTCCAATGTTTTTCCTGCAGAGAAATTTAGTGGAATATTAGGGTATATCGCGCTGTAAACGCTTACAAGGGCGTCCTCTACAGGCTCACTGGCCTCGTCCACAAGGATTGCTTTTACTTTACCGCTTGTCGGGTTTGGCTCCTCTGTTGTTGCCCTTACCATAAGGACTGTGATTGGCTCAGTGTCTGAGCGCTCTTTTGGCGAAATGTTTGGCTCTACTGTATAAACAAAATCGGGGTGCGAGAATACAAGCAGGTAGCTTGGCTTTGAATCTGCCAATTTTTTTTCAACCATGCCCTCGCTGTCGCTCGAGACGCTGGTAACCAGCCGGTTTCCATCGTAAATAAATGCCTGCACGTTTGCAATAGGGTCTTGTGTCCCCTTTTCAATCACCTTTAGGTAAATCTTCCTGGAATTGACTTCGTCCGCTGTTGGAAGGATTATGCTTACAACAGTAGTCTCCCCCACTGTAACCGAAACGCCTGTCTCCGCCCCTGTACGGCCATCAACGGAGATCACGGAAATTGTGTAGGAACCTGGCTCCAGATCCTTGAGCTGGACACTTCCGCTTGTGGTTGTTTTGCTCTTTACTGTCTCAATGTTTGTAACTTCGTCAACAGCCCATGTATCTACGTTTGTTTCGGGTTTTCCGTCACTGTCCTTTACCATAACAGTTATGTCCCCAGTGGTCTCAACGACGTTTGGCGTCAGATTGATGTAGTTGGTTGTAGAGCCAAGGGTTTTGCTTCCCTTTAGGTAGCCGTCTGCTTGAGCTGTTGCACTAAGCGTGTCGCAGTTTCTCGGATGTGTAACCCTAAATTCGCCTGTTCTGCCTGTTTGCGGGGGAGGGGTTGATCCCTGCGGCTGGCACCGGAAGGTCAAAGTCACCTCCTTTTTCAAAAGATTGTCTGTACTATCGTCGATGACCTTCACAGTCTTTTCCGCTTCATCTGGCTCTAAGTTCCCTTTCGGTTCAGGTTGCATTGTGATTGAAGTGGTTTCGTTTGCTGTCAGCGTAATTTCCCTTTCAAGGGGCTCAAAGTCCTCTTTGGAAAGGGCGACTTTTGCACTTACCTCTGACTCAGGTATTTCCAGGGAGACTTCACCCCAGTTGTCGGTCAAAAGATTTTTCTTTTGGTTGTCGAATGAGAGGTCTATGGCAACACCCTCCAAGGAATCGTTTTTGTTGTCTACAATGTGCAAAGTTGTAACTATGGGGGGCTCTGCAAAAGAGACCAGCATGAAGAAGATTATGACCGAGGCAATTAGCCCTATGAGCAGCGGAAATGAGGGAATTGCCTTGTCAATTGGGTCAACCACCTTGTAGATTGGCACTATCTTGTTTATCTTGTCAAGCAGTGTGTAGTAACGGTCCTCGAAGAAGAAATATGCCTTTTTGAGAGGATTTGAAGAGCCCACTTTGCCCAATGGAGGGTCGGCCTTGCTAGGTCGCGGGCTTCTCGCACCAGACGATGGAACAGCAACACCTGGCTGTGACCCTGATGGTGAGCCGCCAACAGCTGACTCCTTCAGTATCTTTCTCAACTTTGAATCCATCTCAACCAAACCTAGGCAAAGGTTATTTTGATTAATAGAATACTTTTAGTATTAATAAAGATTTGCAGAGAGTGTGTCAGAGCCTGTTTTTGGAAAGAGGCTGTTATGCCCGCAGCTAATTTTGACCCAGGGCCTGCTTGACCTTTGACGCAATTCCAGGGCTTAGAATTCTGCCAAGGTCGACCCTGTCAACCTTTTTCAGGTCGGAAATTGTTCTTATGTTGCCTCTCCAAAGGCGCCTGGCGCGAACCCTTCCGATGTAGCGGACTTCTGTCAGAAACAAGAGC
>JAFCBY010000082.1 GCA_017610485.1 Candidatus Falkowiibacteriota bacterium | reverse complement strand
GCAATTATTAGGCCTGCAATGTTTGCCTTCACCATTTCGCCAAAGCTGAATTTTGACTCGGCATGGTATACCGGTGTTTCCTTCCCAGTAATGCCAAACTTTGCAAGCATGTTTTCCCTGATGCCCTGCTCTGCCTTGACGTTTGCAAAGTTTATGTCGTGCGCCGCGCCAATCGACCAGAATTTTATTGAAATGGTGTTAAACCACTCGTCTATGAAGTTTCTGCTGAACACAACGCCTGTTATCTTGTCGTTGCTGAACTCAACGTCGCGCCTGTTCAAAAAGTTAAATGTTTCCTGCATTCCCTGTGGCTTTATGGCATAGTTTGTGCAGCTGACTTTTATCGCGCTTCCAATCAGACCCGAAAGCAGGAAAAATACTCCAAGGCCGGCAATTGATATTCCGATTGGCAGGGTAAAGAGGGCTATTATGATTCCGGCAACAAAGATTGCAGCCGCAATCAAAAGCGCCATTGCAACAGTTCTCCCCATTTCCATCTTGTAAGCTGCGGTAAAATTCTTTTCGACTGTGAGTGGCAGGGTCTTTCCTGGGGCAAGCTTTGACCCCTTTACCTCTTCGCTTACCTGCTTTCTGCCCTTTCCAACAAGGGACATGGTCTGGTTTATCAAAGCGTCAATGTTCTTCTCCATCAGCGGGCCTTTTTTCAGGTTCTTGAACAGTATTTCGTGGCCGACTCCCTGGCAGCTTATTCTCACATCGAACAAGTTGAAGATTTTGTCAACAAGGGTTTGAGTCAGCTCGGAATCGGCAAGGTTCTCAATCGGGATGAATGAGTCAACCTTTGTGAGGAAGCCCTCTTTGTAGACAATTGTATCGGTGTAAATATAGTAAACCCGTTTCATCAGGTCCAGGAACCTCACAAGGGAGAACAGTAGCACGCCCAAGATGATTAGGCCAACAATGCCCAAAACCGCTCCGGCACCA
Organism: Candidatus Falkowiibacteriota bacterium; assembly: GCA_017610485.1. Lineage (GTDB taxonomy): Archaea > Iainarchaeota > Iainarchaeia > Iainarchaeales > JAFCCL01. The sequence goes on along the minus strand of JAFCBY010000082.1, from coordinate 4,308 downwards.
AAGATCTCTGCAACTACAATAAGCATCTGAATGGCTGGCATTCCAACGAACAACAGCAAAATCAGCAGCCCGAAGAAAATCTTTCCTGTTTCAAAAAAGGCTGCCAAAAGGCTCGGCTTCTCCTTTTGCACGAGCTTTTGCTTTTCAAGCCTGAAGCCGTTTTCCTTCATCATCTTTTCAGTGTGGTTGTATGCCTCTATCGGGTGGTCAACCGAGTTCAGCTTGGCCTCGGCAACCGCGCTTCCGGCAAGCTCTATTATGACCCTGCCTGTCCCAAACAGCTTGTTCTCAAGCCAGGGCCTTACAAGCTTGACATGTGTAATGTTCCTTATCACGAGCTCGGTTTCCTTGTCGTGGAAGACTCCGCCTGACTTCGCAATTATCTTGCCAGGGTAAAAAATATAGTTCTCCTTTTTGTAGCGCACACTCAGCAAGAAATAGCTCCAGGCCGTCAAAACCAGGTAGGCAACGGCGAAGAATGGAATCAGGATTGGGGAGCCAAGGCTTATGATAGCGGATATTACCCCCAGGACAACGAGCAAGCCTATTGCGCCCTTTGCAAAGGCATATGTAACAAAGGCCGTCTTGTTTGGCTTTAGCCTGAAAAGCTCTTTCATAATTTATCTTTAGCTTAAAACAGGTATTTAATTATTGCCTTTGTCTTGGTTTTGTGTGTTTATCAGTCTTTTTTAAGCACAATTACAGTTGTTTCACGAGCCCAATCGATATCAGTATCGCTGTTAAAGAAGAGTTTAGTTGCTGGCTTTTCCCTTTTGGTTGGCGGCATTGGAATCACAAATGCAATGATTACATCTGTGCTTGAGAGGACTCGCGAGATAGGCTTGCTTAAGTCACTTGGGAATGGTCAACAACGAAATTCTTACCCTTTTTCTCATTGAGGCAGGCTTCATTGGCGCGGTTGGCGGTATTATTGGAATAGGGCTTGGTTTTACCTTTGCAAGCCTGATTGCCTTTGTGGGCGAGCAGGTCGGCTTTGCGCTTGTTGCGGTATTTGACTCCTTCCTTGCAGTTGGGGTTCTCCTTTTTGCAATGGTTGTTGGAATGGGTCCGGGCTTCTACCCGGCAAAAAGAGCCTCTGCTCTCGATCCCATAGTTGCCCTGCGCTACGAGTAGCCGAAGGCCGTTTTTGCAAACTTTTTGCGCGTGAGTGGGAAAGGTGGTGTTTAGAGGGGTTTTCTATTGCCGCCTGTTTTTGCAAACTTTTTGCGCGTGAGTGTAAAAGTTTTGAGGCAAGCCTTTTTATTTCCTTTCCCTTGTTTCACCGGAAGCCTGGCGGGACTGCCTTTTTTAAGGCTTTTCATGGACGCATTGGTAATAGTTCTTTGAAACTATGAGAGTCAGACTTAAAACTATAGGAGTGATTCAAATGAAGTTGAAATTTGAAGAGGAAGAAAAGGAAGAAGAGAAACCTGAAGCAGAAGAGGGTGAAGAGGAAGCAACCCCTGAAGAAGAGCCAGCAGCAGAGTAAATCTGCTGAACTCTTTTCTTTTTTTTTAACGGCGCAAATAATGCGCCACCATTCTTCTTTTTTTTAAAAGCTATTTTAGCATTTCAACAAGAAGTGTTTTTTTTCACTCAATCTGTTTCACTACAAGGCCTGAGTTGGTTATCTCTATTGGGTGGAGTTCCTCTGAGTGCTTTGTGCCGCGCATTTTGACAATGCTTAAAACCCTTTCAAAGGAAATGGCTTTTCTTATCCTGCCCATCAGAATAAGGCCGTCGAACAGGAAGTCCTCGGGGGTGAATTCTGCGTTGTCAAAGTCTGTTTTTCTCTTCTCCGCGGTCGCAACCAGGGTCACGTTCCTGGTGGTAATGTTTTCCAGAAACCTCAGGATGTTTGCCCTAAAGCTTCTTATGTCAGAGGAAAGGTATTCGAGTGGGGTAATGGAGTCAATCACAACGCGTGTTACCTCTGCCTTTTTTATCTCGTTCGTAAGCTCGTCTGGGGCCATCTCATAGCCGTGCGTTACAGGAATCTTTATCAGCTTGATTAATCCGTTTTCCTCGAACTTTGCCAGGTCCATTCCAAGTCCTTTTGCGTTCTGCCTCACTCTATCAATGCTCTGCTCGCTTGTGACGTAAACGCCTGCCTCTCCAAAGAGCCTTGCTCCGTTGTAAATGAACTGCAGTGCAAGAATGCTTTTTCCCGCGCCTGGCTCGCCGCTGACCAGGACCGTGCTTTTAAATTGGAGGCCCCCAATTGCCAGAAGCTCGTCCAGGCCAGGCGTGCCTGTCTTAATCGCTCTCGGAATCATGTTTTCAGGCGTTGTGGGAACATTTGCCTTTACCGCTGTCGGAATCATGTTTTCCATAAAAACCTAAGAAATTAATGGTTTACCTTGTATATAATCCTTTATGGATTCAAGGCTTGAGCAGTTTCTTGCGCAAAAGGGGCTCTTTTTTGTGGGGAAAATTGACAGGGGGCACAGCAGCCTGGTTTTTCTAGTGCAGGACGACAAGGCAGGGAAAATGGTTGCCAAAATGGAGAGGGCTGACTCAACTCGCTTTAAAATGGCTGAGAGGGAGGCAGAAAACCTGAAAAAGGCAAACTCTGTCGGGATTGGCCCAAAGCTTTTGGCAAAGGATTTAAAGGCAAGAATTATTCTGATGGAATTTGTTGATGGGCCGAGCTTTTCAGATTGGCTTTTCTCGGGGCCGGATAAAAAAACGCTTAAAAAATTTGTGGAAGAGCTTGAGAGGCAGGCCAAAGCCCTGGACAAAATTGGCTTGGACCATGGCCAGCTTGCAGGCAGGGGAAAGAACATCCTGGTGAGGGACGGCAAGCCGGTCATAATAGATTTTGAAAAGGCCTCCTCTAAAAGAAAGTGCCACAATTTCTCTGTTGTGCAGGGTTTCCTCTTCAGGAACCCGAATGGGACAATTGCGAAAAAGGTTGGAGAAATTTTAGGGGAAGCGGAAGCCAGTGTTTTCAGCAAAGGTTGTTGACTGCAAAAACAACCAGGCTGATTGCAGCAACCAGCAGCAGGAAATGGTGTGTCCTAAAGCTAAGTTCGATTTTGTGTTCAGAGTGCAGAACCTGGGCCACTGCGCCTTTGGCCTTTTTTGCAATGTGCCAAATTTCATCCGCCAAGTATATTGCAAAAGTTATTGAGATGGCTGCGAGGACTATTGCGGAATACAACACTTTGTTCCTGCTTTTTGCAAACGGGCATGGCAGGCTCTCGCAAATAATGCCTATTGTGAAAATTGCCCTGAACAGGACTGTGTCAAGCATTGCTTCCAAGCCATTTTTTAGCCTAGCTTCCAGGCTGCTTAAGAGAATCATTTCCATTACTTCCTTAACTTCTTTTTTTTTGGCATATAGCGCTCACTATAGCCGCTTTCTTGATGAAACTTTTGTTTCCAAAAGTTTTTTTGTGAAAAAATCAGTGATTTTTTCGGGGAATAAGGACTGGGTGAAAAAAGGTTTATATACCTAACCCGGGTTTTTGCTGCATAACAAAAAAAGAAGAAAAGAAAAAGTGGGGGGAAAACCCCTGCAAAATTTATTTCCTGAATTTTCTGTCAACTTCGCTGATTAGAACGTCGCAGGCAGCCTTAATGCTTTCAAGCTGTTTTATGATACGCTCTTTCTCGAGCTCGATTTCCTGAATGGTTTCGTAGGGCTCAACTGCATCCCGAAGCATGCCCCCGTCCACATAGGCATATGGGTGGGAATCCATCTTTTTGGCAATTCTTTCAACCATTTTTCCAAGCCATAGGTTCATCTCGTCCTTAACCTGGCCCTTTATCTGCTTCCCGCCACTCAAATGCTTCCTGAGCATGTTGACAATGGTTGCCCTTGGAAAGGGAAGCTTGTCCTCGGAAATCTCGGTTTCCTCTCCCTTCTCTTCTACAACCTCTTCCTCAACGCCCTTCTCTTCCTTTGCGGCCTCTTCTTTCTCCTCTGCTTGGCCTTTCCCAGTCTCTGTTTTCTCGTCTGCCATAACAATAGCCTCCCAAATTTTTCAAAGTAGCACTAAAAATATAGTAAGAATCTTGTGCAACATTCAGATTTTAAAGCCTTTCTCTCAAGAATTAGCCCTCTTTCCCCGGGTCCTTTTTCTCCCAAAATCGGGAATTTCCGCTTAAAATGGGCAATTCTGGCTGTTTTTGGCCTATTTTGAAGCCCGTCCTTCTACTTCCAAACCATGCTTTCCAGGATTTCCTTCAACGGGATTCTTTTAACAGCAATTCTCGAGTCTGCCGCGCCATAGTAAATAAGCAAGTCCTTTTTGTTCAGGTCTGGAACTGCTGCGGTTGGAAACACCACATTGCTGATAAAGC
>JAFCBY010000008.1 GCA_017610485.1 Candidatus Falkowiibacteriota bacterium | reverse complement strand
GACATTGGGCAAAAGGCTTTGGACAGGGAAAAGTAGTCTTTACTTGGGAAAGAGCTCGTCAACGGTCTTTGCATCGCAGACTTTTTGGTATTCTACTCCAACGCGGGCTGTCCTCTCGCGAATGATTTCAATTGCTTCCGGAAGAACCCTTCCCCCTGCTTCCATCTCACGCAAGGCAAAGTAGCTGAATTCAATAAGGAACTTGTGCTCAGTAGAAAGTTGGTCCTCCCTTGCCCTCCTAAGACCAAAGAACCATTGGGAGTATTCCACATCCAGCATAGCTGCCGGCCCTTTTCCAACCTTGGGCTCCAAACTAAGGATGCTCTCAACAATATCTTCGTGGCGCCTGGTTGTCTCAAGCAGCTGCCTGCCATCGGGCTCTTTGGCAAAACCTTTTAGGAGAAGGTTAGCCTGTATGCTGGGAAAGGACTTTTTTCCCCAGAGGATCTCCATTTTTTTGAAGCGCGACCTTTTTCTTATAAAAAAGAAAACCATACAAATATTGTCCACAGAGGTTATATAAAAATTAGTGCCTGAAGTGCCTTATGCCTGTAAAGAGCATTGCAATACCGTGCTCGTCCGCGGCCTTTATGACTTTTTCGTCCTTGACAGAGCCGCCCGGCGAAATTATTGCGGTTACGCCTGCCTCGGCTGCAGTGTCAATATTGTCGCGGAATGGGAAAAAGGCGTCTGACGCAAGGACGCTTCCCCTGCTTTTTCCGCCGCTTTTCTTGATTGCCAATTCCGTTGAGTCAACCCTGGACATTTGGCCGGCTCCAACGCCAACAGTGGCACTGCCCTTTGCCAAAACGATTGCGTTGCTTTTGGTGCACTTGGCTATTTTCCACGCAAAGAGCAGGTCGCGCATTTCTTCGGAGGAAGGTTTTTTTTGCGAGACCACCTTGTAGTCGACCTCGTCCTCTATGACAGAGTCCCTTGTTTGGACAAGCAGGCCGCCCTCAATTTTTTTGTAGTCTAAGCCTTCTGAAGTGCTTGGCTTGTCAATGCCGTCAAGCTGCAGAACCCTCAGATTCTTTTTCCTGCGCAGCTCTTCCAGCGCAGACTCTTCAAAGGAGGGGGCAATAACCACCTCGTTGAAGAAGGAGGTTATCCTTTTCGCGGTTTCAAGGCTACATTCCCTATTCAAGGCAATTATTGAGCCAAAAGCGCTTTTTGGGTCGCAGTCAAGCGCTTTTTGAAAGGCCAAATCCACATTTTCTGCAACCGCTGCCCCGCAGGCATTGTTGTGCTTTATAATGCCAACCGCGGGCTCCTTGAATTCCTGCACGACTGCAATTGCCGCATTGGCGTCAATTATGTTGTTGAAGCTCAATGGCTTTCCGTTCAAAACGGTTGCGTTTGCTATGCTTGGGTTTCTAACAAAGCTTTCCTTGTACAGGGCCGCCTTTTGGTGCGGGTTTTCCCCGTATCTCAAATCCATTGCCTTCCTAAAATTCATGCTGAAATCGCTTGGAAAGAGCTCTTCCGAATTAAACCTTTTATGCAGGAACTCGTTTATTGTGGTGTCATAGTATGCACTGTGCTCAAAGGCCTTTGCCGCAAGCAGGCTTCTCATCTCAATGGAAATGGCTCCGCTGTTTTTTTCAAGCTCTTCAATTATCAAAGGGTATTGCTTTGGCTTTACTACTACTGCTACATCGTGGAAGTTTTTGGCAGCAGCCCTAACAAGGGTTGAGCCTCCAATGTCAATGCTCTCAATTATTTCCTCAAGGCTGGAATTTCCTTCAACCACTTTTCTGAAGGGGTAGAGGTTTACTACAACCAGGTCAATCAGCATTATGTTTGCTTCCTTCAGCTGCTGCATATGGCTCTTGCTGTCCCTCAAGGCGAGGATTCCGGCATGCAGCTTTGGATGCAGTGTCTTAACGCGCCCGTCCAGCATTTCCCTGAATTCAGTCATCTTTTCAACAGGGGTAACCTTTAGCCCAAAGCCCTCGATTGCCTTTGCCGTTCCGCCTGTCGAAACCAGCTCAAAGCCGTGCCTGTCCAAGGCCTTTGCAAGCTCTTCCAAACCAGCCTTGTCTGAGACTGAAATCAAAGCTATTTTTTTCCTCATAATGGGCAATCACTGCAAAAGGTGCTTGTTTTTTTCTTCCTGCTTTTTCCAGACGGCGTCCTGCCTTGTCCGCATTTCGATTAAATGGGCTGCCCTTTCAGCCTTCTTCTTTGCGGTCTCAACGTCTGAGGCTGTTGCAAGAACAACACCCATTCTTCTGCCAGGGTGCGCCTCGGGCTTTCCGAAGAAAAGCAGGGAAACGCCAAGCTCGTTGGTTGCCTTGTAGACATTGCCAAGTGCCGCCTCGAAGCCATCGCTCGGGCTTAGGATAACGTGGGAGGCACCAGGCGTAAGCGCTGGAATCTTCCTAAAGCCGTCCTCTTCCACTGCTGGAACAGGCAAGCCTGTTATTGCCCTTACATGCAGGCCTGCCTGGCTGAAGCCAAGCTGGTGCGTGACAAATGTAACCATGCCGGTATCATGTGGCCTCGGCGAACATTCATTTGCGTAAACATCGTCGCCTTTGACAAAGAGTTCACAGCCAAACAGCCCAAGGCCGCCTAGGGCCCCAGTAATCTTGCCTGCTGCCTCATAAATTTTCTTTTCGGCTGTCTTGCTTACCTCTGCGGCCTGCCAGCTGCTGTGGTAATCCCCGTCAATCTGGTAGTGGCCAACCGGCTTTGGAAAGCTCGTCACGATCTTGCCGTCCTCGTCAAAGTGCCTTACGGCTAGCTCCGTAACCTCAATATCGAAGTCAACGTGCTCTTCAATAATCATTTTGGTTCCTTTAACGCGGCCGTGTTCGGTTGCCTCCTTGTGGGCTGTCTCAATGTCCCCAGGGCCCTTGACAAAAGCAGAGCCATGCCCTGAACTGGACATTAATGCCTTTACCCAACAGGGGTACCCTATCTTTTCACAGGCTTCCTTGAGCTCTTCCAAAGAGTTTGCATAAGCGTAATTGGAGGTTTTTACGCCGGCCTCCTTTGCAATCAAATCGCGAATCCTTTCGCGCTGCATTGCAGCATGGGTCGCCCTTGCATTTGGAATAATGTTAAAACCCTCTTTTTCCAGGTCAAACAAGAGGTCAAGGTTGATTGCCTCGATTTCGGGGATTATTACATCAGGCTTTTCCTTTTCCACCAAAGACCTTAGAAAACCCTCATTTGTCATCTGGCCGGTGTAGGCCTTGTCTGCAACCTGCTGGGCAGGAGCATTTTCATACCTGTCAACAGCAATTGTCCTAAAGCCAAGCCTTTTTGCCTCAATCATTATTTCCTTTCCAAGCTCTCCGCTGCCAAGAAGCATTAGTTTCACTGCATTCGAAGCATTTGGTGACGTAAGTTCCTCTAGCTTTTTTCTTTCCATTAAACCCCCCCAATATTGAAAATAGAAGTTGAAAAAGAATAAAAAGGTTATTCGCCAAAACCAAAGCTTTTAGTCAAGCACCCTGACCTTGTTTCCCTCAACTTTGAGCTTTCCCGCCTTGAAAAGCCCTATTCCGAGCAAAAGGGTTTTCTTCTCTGCCGCCTGCACCTTTTCCTTCAAAGATTCAAGGCTTTCGCCCTCCAGAATTTTACAAGCCCTTTGGGCAATTATTGGCCCTGAATCTGGCTCTGGCGTCACAAAGAACAGGCTGCAGCCCGAAACCTTTGCCCCTGAGTCAAGAACCTGCTTGTAAACATCCCTATACCAGCCCTTGAAGGCAGGCAAAAGGCTTGGGTGAATGTTCATCGCCCTGTTCTTGAAGGCGTCCAGAAAGGGCTTTCCCAAAAATTTGTTGTAGCCAATCAGGAGAACGAGCTCAACCCCCCTGGCATTGAGCAACTGCACGAGTTTTCCATCAAACTCTTCTCCTGCCCCAAAATCCTTCGGGTTTAAAAAAATCGCTTCAATTCCGTGTTTTTTTGCCCTCTCAAGAGCAAAACAGTCAACCCTGTTTGATACAACGCAGGCAATTTCGGCATCAAGCTGCTTTGCCTCAATTGCGTCAATCACAGCCTGCAAGTCCGTTCCCATAGTACTTGCAAGAACGCCCAAAACTATTTTTGGCACAAAAAGCCCCCAAATGATTAATCGGCAGAGAATTGATTAAATACCTTTCGGATTTCCTTCTTAGTATGACCGTAATTGTTTACTCTGTTCCAAGCTGCCCAAAGTGTGCGGCGGCCAAGGCCCTGCTCAAAAGAAAGCAGGTTGAGTTTGAGGAAGTCGATGTCAAGGAAAGCAAGGAAAAAGAGCAGGCAATGGTGCAAAAGCTGGAAAAGGCAGGCATTCCAAGCGACTCAATCATGATGCCAATCCTAGACATTGACGGCATCCTAATCCAGGGCTTTGAAAGAGGAAAAATAGAGAATGCCCTGAAAGAAAAAAAGCTTGTTGAATAGGGGCTAGCTGTGCTGCAGCAAGGCTGCCTTAACAGTGTTGTGCATCAGGCAAGCAACGGTCATTGGGCCTACGCCACCAGGAACAGGCGTTATGAAGGAGGCAACATCTTTCACGGCCTCAAAGTCAACGTCCCCCAAGATCTTATTTGACTGCCTGTTTATTCCTGCATCAATCACAATTGCACCTGGCTTCACCATTTCAGCCTTTATCAGGCCGGGCTTTCCAACAGCAGTTACAAGAATGTCTGCCTTTCGCGTATGCTCTGCCAAATCTTTTGTCTGCTTGTGGCAGATTGTTACGGTTGCACCCTTGTTAAGCAAAAGGCTGGCAAGAGGCCGGCCCACAAGTATGCTGTGGTTGGCAATGCAGGCATTGGCTCCCTCCAATGGCTGGCCCGTGCTCTCAATTAGCTTTAGAATGCTTTGGGCAGTGCAGGAAACAAAGCCTTCCTTGCCGTGCTCAAGCAGGCCCAAATTGAATGCGGTAAAGCCGTCAACGTCCTTTATGGGAGAGATTGTGTTAATCACTTTCTCAGTGTCAATGGAGCCCGGCAATGGCAGCTGAACAAGGATGCCGTGCGTGTGAAACTTGCTATTCAGCTCCTTTACCACGATGAGGAGGTCCCTTTGAGAGATATTCGTGTCATAGAGATAAAAATCGAATTCGATTCCAAGACTCTGGCAGGCAAGCTTCTTCTTCTCAACGTAGAGGTCGGAGGCAGGGTCGCTCCCAACCTGGATAACGGACAAAGTGGGTCTTGCCCTCCGCTCCAGCATTTGGCCAACGTCCTTTTTGGCCTGTATAAGAATGGCTTTTGCCATTTCCTTGCCATCAATAAGCTGCGCCGGCATAAAATCACTTGTAGAACGGAAAGCCGGAGCAGAACTCCTTTACCCCCTTCTTTATTGAAGCAAGTTCTGTTTCATTGTCGTGCTTGTCCAAGGCCTTTGCGATGAATTCGGCAACCTGCTTCATTTCACTTTCCTTCATCCCCCTGGTCGTCATGACAGGCGAACCAATCCTTATTCCAGAGGGATTCCAAGGGCTTCTCTCGTCAAACGGAATCGTGTTCTTGTTGCAGTAAATGCCTGCCTTCTCCAAAGCGCTTTCTGCTTCCATGCCAGTGATGCCCTTGCTCTTGAACACATCCACAAGCAAAAGATGGTTATCTGTCCCCCCTGAAACAATGCGCAAGCCCTTCTCTGCAAGGGAGTCTGACAAAGCGCGAGCATTCTTCACAATCTGTTCAGCGTAATCCTTGAATGAAGGTTCCAGGGCTTCGCCAAATGCAACGGCCTTTGCCGCAGTTGTGTTGTCATGGGGACCACCCTGCAGGCCAGGAAAAACCGCCTTGTCAATCTTTTCCGCAAACTCCTGCTTGCACATGATTATTGCACCACGCGGACCCCTCAAGGTCTTGTGGGTTGTTGTTGTAACAGCGTCAAAGTAGGGAACCGGGTTTTCGTGAACCCCTACGGCGCAAAGGCCTGCGATGTGCGCAATGTCCGCCATGCAAAAGGCACCCACTGAATCGCAGATTTCCCTGAATCTCTTGAAGTCAATTGTCCTTGGATAGGCAGTGTAGCCACTTAGGATAATCTTTGGTTTTGAAACACGGGCCTGCTTTTCTATTGCGTCATAGTCAAGCATTTCTGTTTCCCTGTCAAGACCGTACTGAACACACTTGTAGTTCCGACCTGAAAAGTTTACAGGGTGGCCATGGGTCAAATGCCCCCCTTCAGTGAGCTTGAGGCCCATGAAGGTTTCCCCCAACTCCATCATTGCAAAGTAGACAGCCATGTTTGCCGGGCTTCCGGACAAGGGCTGGACATTGACATGGTCTGCGCCAAACAGTTTTTTTGCACGGTCAATTGCAAGTGTTTCTATCACGTCAATAAACTCGTTGCCGCCGTAGTACCTTTTTCCAGGGTAACCCTCACTGTACTTGTTGGTGGGAACGCTTCCAAGTGCCTCGAGCACTGCCTGGCTTACCAGGTTCTCGCTTGGAATAAGTTCAATGCCGTCCATTTGCCTGTTTTTCTCCGCAATTATCGCGTCAAAAATCTTTGAATCCCGCTGTTTCAAGGAATCAAGATGCATCTCGTAGTCTGCCATTTTCCAAACCCCCTGGAAAGGAATGCAAGAATTAGGGGTAAAGAGATTAAAAAGCTTGTGCCAGGCTTAGTCAGCAATTAGGGCCCTGGCTCCCATCCCTGCGCATTCCTTAAATCTTGGCCAAATTCAACTATCTTCCTTTCAATCATTTCAATTACCACAGGGGGCGCAGCCTGGCCCCTGGCAAAGCTCAATAATGCAACGTAATAATTTACGTTTGATTGCAGCATTTTCCTCGTCACACCTGCAACAAAAGCAGGCATTTTTTCAGGAGCCATGTTTTTGGGTGGCATGCGCAAAGAGTCCACCAGCTGGGCATGGCTTTTTGTCAACCCCAACCCAACAGAGGTCCTTTCAAACTTCTCCATGAAGGGAGCTAACTTCTTTGGGGGCCAACCAACATGAATAACTTTGCCTCTTCTATTAGGCCTTTCCGGCCTTGGCCCTTTGCCAAAAGTAATGAAAAGCATAGAATACCTTCATTTCCAAAATTTATAAGCCTTTTCGCATCAGTCTGCCTGCCAAAAAAAAAAAAACCGGAAACAGGAAACGCCCTTTGCCTTAGCGCCCTTCTTCAGCCACTTCACTCCAAGATAGGCAAACGGCGTGTCAACCAGGGCAAAGAGCACCTTGATTATCCAATAGGGAATTATTAAAGCGAAAACATATTCAACCGTGAATTTTGGGGTGATTGCATAGAAGGCAATGAACATGAAGATAACCGTGTCGATGAACTGGCTTACTATTGTGCTTGCATTGTTCCTAAACCAGAGGAATTTTCCCTTGGTCTTCTCTTTCCAGAAGTGGAAGGCCCAAACATCGTGCATTTGGCTGAGGAAAAACCCAAAGATTGAGGCCACAAAAATTCTCAAAGTGGTTCCAAAAATCTTTGCATACTCCTCCTGTGAAACCATGCTCCGATTCGCAGCCGGAAGAAGTACGGCCAAGGCAGTTACAAACAGGACAACGATTAAAACAACCAGGCCAAAGTAGACAAACTCTTTGGCCTTTTCCTTACCGTGAACCTCTGCAACAATGTCGGTAACGAGAAAGAGAATTGGAAACATCAGGATGCCGACGCTTGCCTCAAACAATCCAAAGGAGGCAATCTTTAAGCTAATTAGGTTTGCAGCCACCAAACAGCCAACAAAAAAGGCAAGCAACAAATTTGTCTTTCTCTCAACAGTCCAAGGCATCAAACCACTTGAAAGAATAAAATGGGAGAATGGTTTAAAAACCACCAGTCAAAGAAAAATTGCTAGTCAGAGCTGAAAAAGGGCATTGCCTCTCCCACAAGAAAGCAACTTCCGGCAACAAGGATTACATCATCCCTTTCGGCAGAGGACAGGGCTTTCTTCAAGGCGTTTTCAACGCCTGGAACGGCCTCGACAGGCAAGCAACAAGAGCCAAAGTAAGTGGTCAGCCTCTCCAAGGACATTCCCCTGTAATGCGCAGATGTGGCAAACACCCTTTTTGCAATCGGGGAAAGCAGGCAGGCCATTTTTTCAGCATCCTTGTTGGTGCTTGCCCCAAACACAAGCAAGGCCTTTTTGTCGGGAAACATTTCCTTAAAAGCCTGGGCAAGGACAAAGCAGCAGCCGGAATTGTGGGCACAGTCCAAAACCACCAGGGGTTTTTTTTGCATGACCTGGAAGCGCCCGGGCCAGAGTGCCTTCATAAGCCCGCCTTGAATGGCCCCGTCGCTTATCTCAACGCCTTGCTTTTGCAGTTCCTTTACTGCGGCAAGGGCAAGTGCGGCATTCCACCTCTGGAAGGACCCCAAAAGGCCAAGATTGCCCCTAAACTCTTTCCTGACAATTGAAAGGCCTGCGTTTTTTTCCAGGGCTTTTTCCCTAAAAATATCTAAAACAGTCTTCTTCCACTCAGCAGTAACAACAGGAATGCCTTCCTTGATTATGCCGGTCTTTTCAACAGCAATCTTTTTAAAGGTGTCTCCCAAAAACTGCTCGTGGTCCTTTTCAACGTTTGTTATCACAGAGACAAGGGGCCTGACAATGTTTGTTGCATCAAGGCGCCCGCCCATGCCTGTTTCAACAACGGCAAAGTCCACTTTTTGGGAAGAAAAGTGCTTGAAGGCCATTGCAGTGAGGAACTCAAAGTAGGTCAGGGAAATTTTAAATTTCTCCACTTGCACCCTTGTTTCGGAAACCAATTCCGCAAAATCGTCGCCAGAAATTAGCCTGCCGTTCACCTGAATCCTTTCGTTGATGTGTATAAGGTGTGGGCTGGTGAAAAGACCTGTCTTAAAGCCTGCCTCGCGGAGAATCCTCTCAATCAAGGCGGCGGTGCTGCCCTTGCCGTTGGTGCCCGCGATATGAATTGATCTGAATTTGCCCTGAGGGCTTCCGGCTAGGCACAGGAATTCCTCAATTCTCTCAAGGCCGAGCCTCATGCCCTTGCCGCGCAATTCGTCCAAAAAAGCCAGTGCTTGAGCCTGTTTCATCAGATGCAAAAGGGTGGCAATAGGTTTAAAACGCTTTTATTGCCAATTCTTTTAGGGGTTCTAATTGGGCGTATTAGTCATTTTTGGAAGCGAGTCAGACAAGCCTGTCTTTGGGCCGCTTATGGAAAAGCTGGAAAAAACCGGCCTAAAAGCAAGGCTTGAGGTCTGCTCTGCTCACAGGGAACCTAAAAAGCTTGCCAAAATTCTGGAAAAAAGCAAGGAAAAGGTTGTTATTGCAGGAGCAGGATTGAGCGCTGCTTTGCCTGGTTTTGTGGCCTCACATTGTGACAAGCTGGTTATTGGAATGCCTGTGAAGTCAAACTATTCAGGCCTTGATGCATTGCTCAGCATTCACCAGATGCCAAAGGGCTTTGCTGTTCTAGGCGTTGGCGTGGACGCAATTGACGAAGCGGTTGCGGCAGTGGAGCTGATTGAAAAGGGCAGAAAAAAGATTGTGATTGTTGCGCCAGAGGAGGAAGAGGAAGCATCCAAAAGGTTTGAGGCCTGCAAGAAAAAGCTGGGGGAACTGGGCTTGGCTTTCGAGGTTCAAGAAGGGGATTCATACAAGGATAAGAAGGCTGTTTTTATTGACTTTATTGCACTGGAAACCGTTGAGTCGGTTGACCCAGAAGGGCAATTGGTTATTTTTGTGCCGGTTAAGGCAGATTCGGACAAGCAAGATGCGTTGAAGATGGCAGGCCTTGCAACAAAGGGTATCTGGGTTGGCCTCGGCAGGGGAGAGAATGCAGCATTGTGCGCTGCGAAGATAATTGGCAGAGGAGATAAATGATGGGAAGCGTAAAGGATTTGGCCGTGCAAAAGCCGGCAACAGAGAATGAGCCAGGTATAGGAGTATTCAAGTTTACGGACGACTACTCTGTGTTCGACTTTGGGAAAATGCCTGACGTGATTCCGGACAAGGGCGAGGCATTGTGCAGAATGGCAGCCTACAACTTTGAGGAGCTGGGAAATCTTGGCGTAAAAAGCCACTTCAGGAAGCTTGTGAGTGGGAATGAAATGGAGGTTGACATTGTAAGGGTTTTGTTTCCGCAAAAGGGTGAGCTCAAAGAGGGTATGAGCAACTACCTTGTACCACTGGAAGTAATTTTCAGAAACAGTTTGCCTGACGGAAGCAGTGTGTTCAAAAGGCTTGCAAATGGATCCACTACGCCGGAGAAGCTTGGTTTGAGCAGCATGCCAAAACCGGGGGAAAAGCTTGAGCGGCCAATTATGGATGTTAGCACAAAGCTTGAGCCAACAGACCGCTACCTGAGTTGGGAGGAAGCCACAGAAATGTCAAAAATGAGCCAGGCTGAAATTGGGGGGTTGAAGGCCAAGGCAATGCAGATCAACGATTTCCTCACAAAGAGGGCTGAAGAGATAGGCCTTGAACACGCGGACGGTAAGGTGGAATTTGGGCTGAATCCCGGAAGGGAAATTGTTTTAATAGACGTCTGCGGAACCCTGGACGAGAACAGGTTTTTATGGAAGGGCATTCACGTAAGCAAGCAGATTCTGCGTGATTACTACAAGACAACGCCCTGGTACGAGGTAATTGAGGGAGAGAAAGCAGAGGGAAAGGGCCATGGAGAGTTTACAGTTCCCGAAAAGCTGCCTGCAGAGCTTGTTAAGATAACGGAAAACATGTACAAGTCTGTTTGCGAGGCCTGGACCGGAAAAAAGGTTTGGAATGCGCCAGGCATTGAGGAAGTTATGAATTCCTACAAGGCGTTTTTGGAAAAAAAACAGGGAATGAGAGGACGGAACCTAAAGGGGGAAGAAAAGTGAACAAGTTTGACAATATCTCGCCATTGGACTACAGGTATTCCGACAGTGAGGCAGCCGAGCTTTTGGGAGAAGAGGCAAGAATAGGCTTTCAGGCAAGGGTTGAAGCAGCTTTGGCAACCACTCTGGCAAAGCAGGGCATTTGTTCCAGGGAGATAGCCAAGCAGATTGGAAAGGCATCCAAGGAAGTCAGGGCAGAAGAGGTCTACGAGGAAGAAAATGTGACAAGGCACGACGTGAGGGCATTGGTTAACTGCATAAGGAGGAGGGTGAGCGATGAGGCAAAGCCCTTCGTGCATTTTGGAGCCACCTCCTACGATATTGTGGACACTGCCAACGCTGCACGCTACAAGGAGGCGTGCGACAAGCTTGTGTTGCCCTCCCTGAAAAGGTTTGAAAAAACGCTTATTGAGCTTGCCCTGAGGGAAAAGAGCACTCTGCAGATTGGAAGGACACACGGCCAGCACGCCGAACCCATCACATTTGGGTTTGCTTTGGCAGGCTATGTCAACAGGCTTGGCAGCAGGATTGTTGCGATTGAAAAGGCAAAGGACGCCCTGGAGGGAAAGTTTTCAGGTGCTGTTGGTGCCTACAACGGAAGCAGCCTTTTTATCAAGGACCCAATTTCATTTGAGAAAAGCATTCTGTCAGAGCTGGGATTGAAGCAATGCATGCACTCAACCCAGGTTGTTGCGCCGGAAACCCTGCTTGACCTGCTCAATGCACTGGTCAGCGCCTTTAATGTTTTGGCAAACTTTGCGGACGACATGAGACATTTGCAGAGAAGCGAGATTGCAGAGATTGGCGAGGCCTTTGGGGAAAAGCAGGTTGGAAGTTCAACCATGCCCCACAAAAGAAACCCAATAAACTTTGAGAACGTAAAAAGCCTGTGGAAGGCCTTTATGCCAAGGGTTGTAACCTACAATATGGATGCAATCAGCGAGCACCAGAGGGATTTGACAAACAGTGCCTCGCAGAGGTTTGTGCCAGAACTGTTTGCGGGCCTGGTCTCAAGCAGTGCAAGGCTAAACAAAGTCTGTGAAAAGATGGTTGTAGACAAGGAGAGCATGGCGAGAAATTTTAGCAAAAGCGAGCAGGGAATTGTGGCAGAACCGTTATACCTGCTTCTCGCAGCAAAAGGACATGCTGACGCACATGAATATGTGAGAAAGAAGACCCTGGAGGCAGGGGAACAGCAGGTTTCCTTGATGGAGCTTGTCAACGAAGATGAGGAAATAAAGCCCTTTCTTGAAAGGCTTTCGCCTCCGCAGAAGGAAATTCTCGACAATCCAAAAAAGTACACAGGGCAGGCAGAGCAGAAGACAGTGGAAGTCTGCGGCTACTGGAAAGTGCAGTTCAGGTTTTAGGCAAACGACTTCATTTGGGAAAAAATGCGCTCAAAAAGGGTTAAATAAACCAAAATGCTAAGAATAAACTGAAATGTGCAAAAAATTTAGGGCGCAAGCCAGCCTGGAATACCTGATTACCTATGGCTGGGCACTGGTTTCAATAATCATAATCGTCGGCGCGCTTGTTATGGTAACCAGCTCTGGCATTAATGAGAATACCTGCACCAGTTTCATGCAATTCATTTGCAAGGGCATTGGCTTTGATGAAGACACGCTAATACTTGTGCTGCAGAATGCCACAGGCCGGGAGGTCACAATAAACCCGTTTAGGGACATCGCTTTCGACGGGCAATATGGCTATGCCATCATTGTCTACAAGGACGGAACACACCAGTGTGAGGACGTGACGATTAGTCCTGGGGATGAGTTTACCATTAGGGGAATTGGGCGAGCCTTCTCAGATTCAATCAGCTTAAACTATTATGAACAAGAAACAGGGATAACCAGAGATGTTTCCTCAGGCTTTGCCAGTGCTGCCCCGGAGGAAACTCCAACCTGCTTTACGCAAGCCGGCATCGAGTGCACAATTGTTTGGGACATTCTGCCGGCAGAAAGCGAAGGGGGAGAAACCATCGTTGTAAACGACAACTCGACAAGAACATACACTTTTGAGCTGCCGCTGTTGGAGGACGCTGAACTTTCAGACTATGACATAGTCTCTGCCACCTTTGTTTTTAATGTAATTGGCGCGGCCTCCGCCTCAAACAGCTTTCTCACAGCCAGGGTCTGGGACCCCGTCGGAAATCCACTCGGGCAAAATTTGGTTTTGAAGTCGTTTCCAAGCGGCCTGAACACAGATGAGTTCACAACCCTTATTGGAACGCAAACCCTTGGAAGGAAGGTCTCATTCGACCTTGGAACAGGGCCAGGCGAAACATTCCAAATTGCTTCAACACAGCACGCGCAAAATGCCCCAAGGGCAATAGTTGTAATTGAAAGAACGTAAAAAAAGGACCTTGGGAAAAAACCAATTCTTTTAATATTCTTTAATCCATTAATCTATTGGTTCAAAATGCTAAAATTGTACAACACTTTGACAAGGAAAAAAGAGGCGTTCAAGCCCTTGAAGAAGGGAAAGGTAGGGCTTTACACCTGCGGGCCAACTGTTTACAATGTGATTCACATTGGGAACCTGAAGAGCTTTCTTGCGGAAGACGTTTTGAAAAGGTATCTTTTGTACAATGGCCTTAAGGTAAAGCACGTCAGGAACATAACCGATGTTGACGACAAGACCATTAGGGACTCGCAGAAAGAAGGGGTTTCCTTGAAAGAGTTCACTGAGCGTTACACAAAAGCGTTCTTCGAGGACATTGAAAGTGTTAAGATGCTGCCGGCAGACGTTTACCCAAAGGCAACGGGCCACATAAAGGAAATCGTTGCCCTCGTCAAAAAACTGCTGGATAAGGGGATTGCCTACAAGGCAGACGACGGAAGCGTCTACTTCTCTGTCTCAAAATTCAAGGGGTATGGAAAGCTTGCACACATTGACTTTAAGAAACTCAAGCCAGGGGCAAGAGTCAAGCAGGACGAATACGAAAAGGGTGAAGCCCAGGACTTTGCACTATGGAAGGCATGGTCAAAGGGCGATGGCAAGGTCTTCTGGGAAACGGATTTAGGCAAGGGCAGGCCAGGCTGGCACATTGAGTGCAGCGCAATGAGCATGAAGCATTTGGGCGAAACATTTGATATTCACTCCGGGGGAGAGGATTTAATTTTTCCGCACCACGAGAACGAGATTGCGCAAAGCGAGGCGGCAACAGGAAAGTCATTTGCAAAGCACTGGATGCACAACGCATTCCTACAGGTGAACGGCGAGAAGATGAGCAAGAGCCTGGGAAACTTTTACACGCTTCGCGATTTGAAGGACTACAACCCGATTGCGGTAAGGTACTTAATGATTTCAAGCCACTACAGGCAGCCGCTAAACTTTACATTTGAGGGTTTGAGGGCAGCCAATAACGCGATTGGCAGACTGGACGAGCTTGTCTCAAAACTCAAGGACGCAACCGGAAAGGGCTCCGGAAAAATCAAAAAAGAAATTGAAAAATCCACTAAGAAATTTGAACAGGCAATGGACGACGATCTGAATACCGCCCTTGCATTTGCCGCCCTGTTTGAATTTGTAAGAACTGCAAACGCATTGCTTGGCAAGGGCGAGATTGGAAAAAAGGATGCAAAGCTTGCTCTGGATTTCCTGAAAAGTGTTGACTCAGTGCTTGCTGTAATGGATTTTGAGCAAAAGAAAGACATTTCAAAGCATGATTTTGCCCTAATCAAAAAGCGCGAGAAGCTGCGCAAGGAGAAAAAGTGGGATGAATCAGACGAAATAAGGAAGCAGCTGGCGGATAAGGGCATTCTTTTGGACGACACTGATTCTGGCACCCGGTGGAAGCTGGGAAAATGAGGAAATTGGATAGAAGGGCGTTTCTCAAAAAGGCAGCGCTTGCCGCTACCGCCCTCGGGACTGGTGTTGCAGGCCACCTTGTTGCAAGGCGTAAGTATGGTTCAAGCTATCCAAAACGAATTCCACTTGTGAGAAGGGTTTACGCTGACAGAAGAACAAGCTTTGACTTTTATTTCGGCAGACATGGAAAAGCACTGGATTCAGTAGAAATTGTCAGAGTAATAGAAAGGGCCAAAAAAGAAGGAAAGCCATACAACGTAATTGTCATCGAGTTGGCTGACTTGCCACTTGCTGAAAGAAAAAATAGGGAACAAGAGTTCAATAGAATTAGGCAATTAATATTAGCCAATGGGGAAACAGGAGACAAAGCCAAGCAAACACAGAAAGAGCTGAAAAAAGCCTACAAAAACACACAAATAGGCTGGTTAACAAGCCTGCTGGATACAGCAGCCAAAGAGGGGCTTTACTTTAAATTTGGAGAAGAGTACACGCCAGAAACTATTGAGAGAATGAACAAACTTCGTGAACTGGAATCAGAACATTTGGATAGAGCCATGGCCTCTAGTGACTCAAATAAAAAAAGACAGGAAATGAAGGCTTTGGCAGAACGAAGATTGGCAATAAAGGCCTTGGCAGAATACCTTTTAATCAGAGACAGCACAATTGCAAAAACGGCCAAACAAATCAGGGCCGAAGTTGCAAAAAAGCCCGAATTCAAAGGCAAAAAAATAAGAGTGCTTGCAGCCTTTGGCAGGGCACATATAAATGCGTCAACAAATTTTGACAGAATCACTAGAACAGAGGTAAAAATAGTGGGAAGAACAGAGGCCAGCAATTATAAGGAAGAAGCGATTGCTCTATCAAAAAAGGGGCTAAAAGCGATTAGAAGATACTGAAGACAAACTCTAACTCAATGCCCTTAAAAATTCTAGAAAGCTTTAAATAAAGCAAAATAGTCACTATTAATTGGTTAAAATGGAACTTGCGCTTTTGATAGACCTTGGGCTGATTATTGTTGCGGCAACATTTTTTGGGTATGTTGCGCGAGTCTTTAAACAGCCAAGCCTGCTTGCATACATTCTGGCAGGCATTGTCATCGGGCCGCTTGGCCTCGGTGCACTCGGATACAGTTTTGGCGGCATCAACCTGGGAATCTCAAGCATGCCAGACATTCGCATTTTGTCAGAACTTGGAGTTGCTTTCCTGCTGTTCTCAGTAGGGGTTGAAACAGATCTCAGGAAATTTTTTAGCACGAGCAAAGTAGCCGTTTTGGGCGGCTGTTTGCAGGTTGGCTTAACAGTTGGAATTGTCATGCTGTTCAGCATGTTTTTCCCAATGATTAACTTTGAGCAGTCGGTTTACCTCGGAGTCATTCTTGCGTTCAGCTCAACAATGGTGGTAATAAAGCTGCTTGGCGACAACTACCAGATAAACACCCTGCACGGAAGGCTGATGATCGGCTTCCTTTTAGTCCAGGACTTTTTGGTAATTCTTGCAATCCCGCTCCTGAAAGACACTGCCCTGGTTTTTGCCCCAAGCACTCTCGGCTTGGTTGTGGCAAAAATTGCAATACTCATTGCCTCGGCAGCCATAATTAACAGGCACCTTTTCCCAAGGCTTTTCAGGTTCAGCCTGAACTACCAGGAAGAATTTTACCTCGCGGCCCTGAGCAGCTGCTTTATCTTCATAGCGCTTGCACTGCTAATGGATTTACCCTTGGCGGTCGGGGCCTTCATCGGCGGCCTTGCCCTTTCCACACTGCCCTACAACACAGAAATTTACAACAAAATTCGGGGCATTCGAGACTTCTTTGTGATAATCTTTTTCACATCCCTTGGAATGCAGCTGAGCTTTTCGTTTGCGGCAATCCCAATCGCGCTTATAGTTTTCATAATAGCGGTTGTTCTGCTCTTAAAGCCGCTGATGTACTACCTTATCACGATTTTTTCGGGCTACGGAAACAAGGTGAGCATAATGGTCGGTTTGGGGCTTGCAAACGTAAGCGAGTTCAGCCTAATACTTGCACAACTCGGATTCAACCCAGTGGACCCAGGGCAAAGCATTTTGACAGAGGGTCAATTTTCTTTGATAATTCTTGCAATAACGGTTTCAATGGTTTTGACACCGTACCTGATGAAGTCCTACGCCAGGATAAACAAGACGTTTGAAAAGGCCGCTAAAAAGCTGCCCAAGAAACTCAGGGGAAAAAGGTTCAGCGCAAAACTTGCCCACCTGGACGCGATTCCAAAAAAGCTCAAAGACCACATAGTCCTGATTGGAGGGGGCACAATGGGCTTCAACATGGCGGAAGCTCTTTACAAGCGCCACCCCCTGATTGTGATGGACCAGGATTCAGAAGTTGTCTTCGACTGCATAAACCAAGGCATAAGCGCCTACTATGGGGAAGCAGATGAAATTGACGACGTGAAAAAATCAAACCCAAAGAACGCAAAGCTCGTAATTTTAACAATTCCAAACATTAAGGCCACGCTGAAAGTGCTAAGGGTAATAAAGAAGGCCAACAAGAAAACACCTGTGTTTGCAAGAGCCCACTACTACAAGGACGCCCTGAAACTGTACAAGGAAGGGGCGGACTTTGTCTGCATGCCGCACGTAATCGGCGGCAACGTATACCTGCAAAACGTGGCAAAGTTCCTTGAAACAGGCCAGGTAACATCAGTCTTGAACCTTGGAAGCGAATACCTCAAATATCTGGAAGGCAAGGCAAAACAAGAAAAAGAGCACTTTGGGTTCTAAAAAGATGTTAGTTTGCTTCACATCAAACGAGTTATCTCAAAAACTATGGCCTTTACGCTAGCATCTGTCATTGCA
>JAFCBY010000081.1 GCA_017610485.1 Candidatus Falkowiibacteriota bacterium | reverse complement strand
TCTGACCTTACCCAAAACGACAGGCTGAACGGCTCATCGCTTGCAATATCCATTGATAGCGGATTGCCCATATTTATATAGCTTCTTCCGCTGCTGCTGTCAAAGTGGCAGCCTTGACCATATTGGCCTGCAACAGTGCAGTCAACGTTTCCACTTGCAGTTCCATCATTTCCATGGAATGAGGAATCACTCACACTAAACCCTGTGCCAGTTCCATCGCCCTCCATGCGCAGCAGCAAAACAGTGTCTCCGTCCGGCAGGGACTGCCCTGTGTAAGCATTTGTTGGTGCAATTGTCCCTCCATCAATAAGTGCATCATTGGAGCTTGTTATGCAGCCCCGATTTCCAAAATCGTCCAGGAAAACGTTTCCTGAAACCTTGTCTGCGCAGGTTTCGCCAGGAATGCATATTTCTCCTGACTTCCACTGGGATATCCTGCTTATCAATGCAGGCATTGC
The DNA here is from genome assembly GCA_017610485.1 of Candidatus Falkowiibacteriota bacterium. GTDB lineage: Archaea > Iainarchaeota > Iainarchaeia > Iainarchaeales > JAFCCL01. The sequence goes on along the minus strand of JAFCBY010000081.1, from coordinate 4,831 downwards.
AATGCTGCCCGACTCCCAACTGTTAATGTGGCCCAAAAGCGCGGTGGTGTCAACGCAGGGCTGTGCCGCAGCATTGCTGCTTGCAATTGCCAGAAGAAAGAGTGTGCAAATAAGGAAAAGAATCTTTTTTACCCTTTTGGTCATTCTTAACCAATTAGTGCTTGTTACTATTTATTTCTTTCTGTTTCTTTTTTTGGCGCTGGGGCAACTCTTTTAAATTCTGGATTCCTTTATGTTAGTGGTTTTTGTTATGCCTTTGGACAACTCTAGTGAGGGCAAGCGGGAGAGAATGCAGGAGATTGTTGCTGACTTGAAGAAGCGGATGCGTGAATTGGATGATTTGGGCAAGACAATTAGGATGGAAGGCAGGCTTGTTTCGCCGGCTTCCACCAGGAAGATGCTTGAGGAAATAAAGGTCCCTCCTTTAAAGCTTTTGAAGTAATTCGCAGGTTTTTTGGTATGCTTTTGAACAAGACAACCGGCAAGAAAGTAATGCCCAAGGCCGTTTTGGCTGAAACCCCTTGGCAGAAGATGAAGGGCCTGATGTTTGAGGACCCAAAGAGGTTTGACTATGCCCTTATATTCGTCTTGCCCCGCGAATCAGTTGTAAATGCCAGCATTCACATGCTGTTTGTCTTCTTTCCAATTGACGTGGTTTACTTGAGCAGGGAGAGGAAGGTTGTTGACATTGTGAAAAACCTGCAGCCCTTTGCCCTGGGCTACGCGCCAAAGAAACCTGCCAAGTTCTTTGTTGAATTGCCTGCTGGCAAGGCCAAGGGCATAAAGATAGGTCACGAGTTGGAGTGGAAGGCATGATTTCAGGTTTAGGAAGTCAGTATGATAAATTCTTGCATAATGTGCAGCAGGAAAGAATGAAGGCTCTTTGGGGCAACAAGGAAGATGAAGCCTGGGAAAATGATTGAATCTTGATAAGCCTCTTTAAATTTATCAGTCGTCCAGTGGCATTCCGATGTATCGTTCCTTGCAGGTCTTTGAGCAAAACCTCTGATAGTAAATTGGATCGCCCTCGTTCCTTAGCTCTTTGCCGCACTGCATGCACTTTCTTTCAACAGAGTATTGTTTTGCCGCCTTTGCGTTGTTTTTCTTAATGTACTTTCCCAGATCCATTTTCATTCACCAATAGCAATTATTGCTTTGGAAGCAGATTTAAGCATATCCTTTTTACTGGCTTTTTGAAAAATAGCCTGCTTTTTGCTTGAAAAAATGGTTGGAAATGAGAGGCCAACCTGGCCTTGTTTAGTTTGAGAAGAAAGAGGAAAGAAAAAAATTAGGGGATTTTTCTTTCCTCCTTTGCCTTTTTGCCTTCCTGTTATAGAATTCGGGGGTGATAAAACCCGCATTTAATAGGTGCAACCTTGTATTTAAATCAGGCGGTTTCGGAAAGCAAACGGCTGCAGCCTGAAACCGGTTTGGAAAGCGAATTCACTTGGCTTTTTTTTTAGCCCTCACGCCAGATTGGGGGCAAATGACTATATGGGGGCAGCAGGATTTGAGCCTGCGGCCTTTCCAACATCGGTGGGAGGCACTAACAAGGCTATGTTATGCCCCCAAAAAAGTTGTACAGCCACGGGGCATAAATCATGCCACTGCCAAGGCATTCTCTTTTCCAATGTTTTTTTCCGCATAGCCCTTGCTTAAGGCCAAATCGAATTCAATCATTTTCTTGACACTGTCACTGCCTATGTTTAGTTTATACAATGTGGCTCTTCCAATTGTTCTGGTTGACTTGATTAAGTCCAATTCAATCAACTTACTCCAAAAAGAGTCCAATGTGACCCTGCTGATGCCTGTTTCTCTTGCAAGGTCTGTCTTGCTGTAGTCAAATATCCTGTTCTCTATCAGAAAATCCAATACCTTAATCAAGGGAGAACTGCCCAAAGCCCTTACAAAAAAAGATTCGTCCTGCATGTTAAAACCATTGTGCAAAGGAATTTATAAATGTTTTGTTTTTGAACATTAAACTTATAAATTATTGTACTATATTGTATTATATGAATGTGGGCGTTGTTGCTTGGATTTTTAACAAGCTAATGAGGCGAGGCTATTGGGGAAGAAGGTTAATCAATGAGGATGTCTTGCCCAAGGGTGCGATAAAGGAGAGGCGAAGAGAGATAATTGAAACAGCAAACCAGCTTGTTAATGACGGCTTTTTATTAAAGAAGAAAGAGCGCTTTGGATGGCGCTACAGCCTCAACGCGCACAGAAAAAACGAAATAATTGAATTTGTTGAAAAGCATTTTTGCAGCCAGGATTAGGGTCTTAAACGCCTTGGGAAAAACCAAATCGCTTCGCGATTTGAAGCCCTTTGGGTCTAATTCAACGGAGCTGGTGCCACAGGCTCAATTCCGGAAAATTTCGCAAATTGTTTTTTCATTTCTGTTATTATCGGGTCTGCCTGTGAGGACAGTGCCTGCCCCTCCGATGTGTTGAAGTAGTTGTCTGTTGCTGTTAGTGCTGCTTCTTTTCCCGGTTGCAGGTCGTATATTCCCGCTAAGTGAGGATGTCCTGTTTGGTATGCCCATTCTATTAGCCATTTGATTAGCTGTTCCAGCTTGCTACCCCCTTCTTCAGTGCTGGCTTCCCTGACTTTTATGTTTCTTTGGATGGATTCGAGTTCGTCTTCTGCTGTTACTGTTATTATCCATTTGTAGTCTCCTGGTTTCAGGGCTGGTATTTCTCTTATCATTTTTCTTGCGGCTTCAACCGTTACATACTCTTCCATGCTCCAGATTATATCGTTTCCTGCGAGGATTGCCTGCTTCACCTTTACAATAGTTCTCTCGTCCCGGTTGCTTCCGATTGTGAACTTTAGTGTTGTTGGCTCCGGCCCTATTTGTGAGGGCAGCCTTGACACCGAGAGGTCAAGGTCAAGCGGTACGAATTCGGCTATTTCGAATGCTTCCGTCAGCCTGGTTGTTTGCTGGTTGTGAGTCATCTCGATGAACAATTCGTAGTTTCCAAGTTTCAGGTCTTCCAATTCAAGCTTTGCTTCTACTTCTTCTTGTTCCCTTGCCCTAACTTTCACTGTTTCGCTGCCTTCCACTATTATTTCCTCCTCTTTTTCAACCCAGTAGCCTATTTTCACTTCTATTGTTAGTGCCCCAGGGTTTGTTATTGTGTAAATAAAGTCTAGTGCCTCTCCTTTTTCTATCTCTTTATCAGATCTTGTAAGCTCTATTGTTGGCGTGGTGTCCGCCGGAGTGCCTGCTCCTGTGTCTCCTGCCGGCACCCCGCCCGGGCCCCCAGGCCTTCCTGAGTATCCTGTGCTTGTGTCATCGTCATCATCGTCTGTTGTGGTTGTTGTGCCCGAGGTTATTGTTACTGCCACGCTTGCCGCCGCAGAATTGTTGTCTGCGTTGTCCTGGGATTTTACGTAGTAGGTGTGTGCTGTAACGCTTTGGCTGGTAAAGGCATAGCTTACACTTGTGCTGTTGTTTATCCAGCTTCCTGAGTCCGCTCTAACCCAGTGCCTTTTTATGCCGCTTGTTGCGTCCGTTCCCGAATATGTCAGTGTAACTGTTGTAGAGGTCTGGCTGCTTCCTGTCGTTGGTGCTGTGATAGTTGCTGTTGGCACGGTTTTGTCCAAAGTTAGGTAGATGAGTTTGGCTGTTTCGTTGTTGTCTCCTGTGCTTGTTGTGTTGTCGTCTGACCAGTAGAATACTGGGTAGTTTCCGTCGCTTAGTCCTGTTGTGGTTATTCCTATGTTTAAATCTACGCCCCATCCTTTTTGGTAGTTCACGTCATTGATTGAGTAGTATAGGTTTCTGCATCCTGCGTTTTTGTCTCCTGCCAGGCTGTCCCAGCAGCTTATTTGTGCGTTTTGGTCTACATTGTTCCAGCCTGTGTTAAAATCGTTGTCTACTGTTGTTGGCGCGGTTTTGTCTATTGCTAGGTGGAATAGTTTGGCTGTTTCGTTGTTGTCTTTTGAATCACTTGACCAGTACCATATTTGGTGGTTGCTATCCCAGTCTAGTGTTAAACCGATGTTTGTGTCTGTTCCCCATCCTTGTTGGTAGTTGATGTCATCAAGCGAGTAGTGGAGGTTTTTGCAGTTGCTTGTTGTGTCGGTGCAGCTGAATTGTATGTTTGCGTCTGTGTTTTGCCAGGTTGTGTTTTGGTCTGCTGTGGCGTTTTCTCTTGTTGTTGGTGCTGTGTGGTCTATGTGGACGCTTCTTTCTGCTCCCATGGTGTTTGTGTCCGTGCCGTCGTTGATTTCTATGGTTATCCAGTAGTTGTTGTCTGCGATTCCAAAAATGTTCCAGTCCCAGGAACAATACATGCTTGTTTTCACGTTGGTGTCGCAGTTCCCTTGTGATACGTCTGTTGAGAGGTTTATGTCGTGGATTATTCTGTTTGTTTGCCCTCCTCTTGTTGTGTCATACCACATGTTGAAGTTTAGGTCGTCTTGGCCTTCGTCTGACACCATAAAGGTTATTGTGAGGTTTTGGTCTGTTGCGTATGCGAATGCTGGTAGGCCTGCATTGAAGTCGTTTCCTTCTACTTGGAGGACGTTTGAGTCTGGCAGGGTGGATAGCTCATAGTCTATTTCTATGTTGTTTATTCTTGCGTATGCTCCGTAGTCTGTTCCTGAACTTCGCACCGGATTCCAGTCTGCAGAGTTTGTATCAAAATTGACTTTGTATTGAAAAAAACGATTGTTATCAACTGTCAAAGAATGTGGTGTTGCTCCGCCTGAAAAGGTGTCTTTCCATTGCCCTCCAATGCAGGAATTGTTGTCACAGCTTCTGCAGTCAACTGTTAGGGAATTGTTTACATCTGAGTCTTCGAGCCATTTGATTGTGTTCCAATT
>JAFCBY010000080.1 GCA_017610485.1 Candidatus Falkowiibacteriota bacterium | reverse complement strand
GCTTTTGATGTTTTTGCTGTGATTGAAATGGATAGGGAAATAAGGCTTTCAAGCTCTGAATTCAAGGCTCTTGCGTCAGACACCAGGGCAAACATAATCAAGCTCTTGAAGGAAAGAAACCATACCCTGACGGAAATCAGCAAGAAGCTCAAGATGACTGCTCCAACCATAAAACAGCATTTGGGAATTCTCAAGGGGGCAGACCTTGTCCAAGAGCTTGACGAGGGCAGGAAATGGAAGTACTACGAGCTCACAAGAAAGGGCAAAAACATCTTTGCGGCTGAAACCCCGGTCAACATCCTCATTGTTTTGAGCATTAGCATAGTTGCCCTGGTTGGAATGCTTTACTCATTTCTCTCAATGCTTGGAAATCAGGCTGTTGGGACTGTGAAAAGCGGGGGAAATGCATTCATTGGGCAGGCAGACCGTGTTGTGGCTGCGCCGTCATTGGGTGCGGTGGAGGAAGCGGCAAAAGAGGCTGTTGGGCACGAGGCCACAAGCTGGCTCTCTTTCCAGCCAGAGCTCATTGTGCTTACTGTAGGAATAATTGCTGTTGCAATGCTTGCAGGCTATCTGATTGCAAAAGTTCGTTGAACGACGCATTTTGGGGAAATTTTTAAACTGTTTTCAAGCAGGCAATTTGAATGAATTCAAGGGCATTCTTTTGCTTTGTTCTGCTGCTGGCATTTCTGGCTGTAGAACTCGAATTTTTGGCAGGGTTTGGAAACGCAAACAGCCAGGTTGCAGCGGCAACTGCCCCGGCCTTTGAGGCAGAAAAACTTGCACTTGTGAGAAGCCTGCTTGAGGAAAGCACTGACAATGCTGTGGAAGAAAGTTTGAAAGAGGGACTGGCTTTGGAACTTGGGCCGAAAGGAATTAAAAGCAGGGTGAATGAAAGGCTTGCGCTTCTCTTTTCAGAGGCTGAAAAAGCCTACGGCATTGTGGAGTTTGAGGCAAGGGCAAAAAGCCCCGGTTTCCTGAATGAGAACAGCTCTGTGATTGTCTCAAGGCTTGGAAAGAAGAGTGTTAGGGTCGAGTACTTTTTCTCCGGAGGCATTATGAAAAGCAACTTTGTCCTTGCAAGGATTGAGGGCAGGGAAGCAATTGCCGAATTCAGGATTCCTGCAGGCTACACTGCAAGTGCCGTGGTGGTTGAATGAACGGCCTTGGAATTCTGCAGCTGGAGGCAGCAATTTGCCTCGCTGTCTTTTTGGCTGTGCTGGCCCTGTTCCTGTCTGTTCTAAATGCAGCAAGCCTGGATGCGGAAACAGCCATTGACCAGCTTGAGGCAAAGGCGCAAACCGAGAAATGCTGCATTTTTGCCGATGCAATGCAGGCCGCAGGCATTTCCTCCTTCTCAGGGGAGGTTCCTTGCAAGGCAGGGGATGGGAGGGCAAAAATGGGTGAAAAGCATTCCGATTGTTTGACCAGTGAGATACGGCTTGTTCAAAGAGGCGGGAAAAGCGTTTTGGAGCTCGGTTTTAATGCGCATTATAGATGAAGCCGGCTTTGTTTTCAGCTTTGACCTGGCAATTGCCTTTCTTGCAGTGCTGCTCATGCTTTCCCTCATGCTTGCGCACTTTGGCTTTGAAAAAGAGCTGGCTTTGAATTCCTTTGAAGAAATTTCGCTGCAAAGGAAAGCTGTCTTTCTCATTGACTCGATGGTAAAGAACAGAAATGAAAGGCAGCCTTTGCTTGGGGCAGCTGTCCTTGACAGGGAGAAGGGCAGGGTGCTTTCAAACGAACTTGATTTAAGCCTGTTAGGACAAGCCAGTGGCTTTAGAAGGGAAAGCTTTTTTGTAAGCAGTGTGTCTGTTGCAGGAAAAAACTTTTTGTTTGAAGGGGCTGGAGAAAATTGCATGGGCCTTGACAGGCTGGTTTTGGTTCAAGGAAGTTTTGAGAAGCTGTTGGTGGTTGCCTGTGAACAGTAATGGATTTTGGCTGAGTGTTGAGGCAATCGCCTGCCTTGCCCTGCTCGGCTTGCTTCTTGTAACCGGGGTGCCTGTGGAAAGGCAAGGCCTTCTTGACCTGCACCTGTTCAAGAAAGAAAACGATTTGCTTTTGGCGTGGGCAAAGGGCTTTGACGGGTTGACTGAATTGGAGATGAGGCAAATGTTTTCCGAGGCATTTCCAGGGAAGGCTGGGGAAATTTTTGTGGGCAGGAAAAGGATTGTTGTGGGAAAGCCAGGGAAGGAAAGTGTTGCGACCAGTGCAAAGTTTTTTGGAAAGGGCCTTGAGCTGCACGAGCTAAGGCTTGTAGTTTTCAAGTAGGATTTTCCCCTTGTTTTTTGAAAGCCTTAGCTTTGCCGGCCCTGACAGGGCAGTTTTTGGGAAAGTTAGTTGGCCTGGAAAGGCCACGTGGAAAGTCTTGCTTGCGCCGCCAGGGCCCTGGACCTCGATTGCAAGTTGACTGCCCAGAGACGAAAGCTGCCATTCGCCCACAGGGCTTGCCTCCAGGATTTTTGAGGCCCCATCGGCCTGAACTGACATTCCCGCCACGGAATGTTTAAGGCTGCTGGCAAAGGACTTTGCACTTGCACAGTCAAGGCCAAAGAGGGCTGCCTCGTATGTTTGGTTCAGCAGGGGTAGGAGAACTGCAAAGGCGAAAAGGGCTGCCGCTAGCAGTATCAGGTATTCGAGACTTAGTTGGCCACTGTGCTGCATGCCTTCACCTAAATGTTTTCGATTTCCTTGAATATTTCCTTGGCCTTTTTCTCCACGACCTTGGCACCCTCTTCGCTTGTCTGCTGCAGCTGGGAAACAAGCAACAAGACAAGGGCAACCACGGCCGCAAGGACAATTATCAACTCAACGGAAATCTGTGCTTTCTCGTCCATAAGACTTGGTTTTGTGGGCAAGCAATAAAAAGCTTGTCAGGAATTCGGCAAAAGACGAAGCCTTGACTAATTGCTTTAAATGACTTTTCCAACAAATTGATTTGTAATGAAAGGAAATGAAAGAAATGATTTGATTGTAAGCTGGCTTACTATAAGCATAGCTTTCTCTATTCTCATGAGCCGCGACTTCCTTAATTTGATGGCGTTTGTAATTGTTTTTCCAATTGCTTTGATTACAGTGGGAACAGGATTCATTTTACACGAGCTTGCACACAGGACTGTTGCAAGGCACTTTGGAAAGCACGCAGAATTTAGAGCGTGGCAATTTGGCTTGATTTTTGCAATACTTTCAGCCTTTGTCGGTTTTATTTTTGCTGCGCCTGGAGCAGTATATATTTATGGGAATATTACAAGAAAACAAAATGGGTATATTTCAATTGCCGGGCCAGCAGTCAATATTGCGGTTGCATTATTTTTTGGACTTATTGCATTTGCAGTTCCTAACGGAATCGTAAATTTGACAGGAACAATCGGCTTTCAGATAAACATGTTCCTTGCAATGTTCAACCTTATTCCGTTCGGACCGCTTGATGGCGTAAAGGTTTTTGTATGGAGCAAAACAGTATGGCTGGTAACATTTGCCATCGCACTTTTAGGTGTTGGAAGCTTCATGCTGGGCTTTTTTTAAAATCTTACCCAACGTAGCTTGGCCTGAATTCAGCGTGGTGTTCCTCGAACTCGTCGTAGGCGTCCTCGACCTTGGGTGTGATGCTTGGCTTCAGCTTTTCAAGGGCTTTTGAGAAATGTTTTTGGGATACTGGGCCTGGTTCCATCTTGCGTTCCTTCAGTGCGATAAGGGCAGCGCTCCTGATAAGGCCCTCTATGTCTGCGCCGCTGAAGCCATCCGTCTTTTTGACAAGCTCGTCAATAGAAACTTCTTTTGCAAGCTTTATGTTCTTTGTGTGCACTTTGAAGATTGCCTTCCGCCCTACCTCGTCCGGAGCCTCTATCTTTACAAGCTTGTCAATCCTGCCAGGCCTCAAAAGCGCCGGATCCATCAGGTCAGGCCTGTTTGTGGCGGCCATGAATACTACGCCGCGGTTTTGCTCAATGCCATCAAGCTCTGTCAGGAGCTGGTTTACAACCCTATCAGTTACGTTGGAGTCCGAACCCATTCCGCGCCTTGATGCAATGCTGTCAATCTCGTCAAAGAAGACTATGCAGGGCGCAACCTGCCTTGCCTTCCTGAAAACCTTTCTTATGCCCTTCTCGCTGTTGTGGGCAAAGATTCCTCCAAACCCTGCAACAAAGTTCTGGCCTGGTTCAACAGAGACATCATATACAAAGCCGTCATAGGGAACTTCTTCAATTTTTTGCACAACGTCCCAAAAAATGTCGGACTCAACAAGTTTCCATAGTTCTGAGTATCTTTGCTTGTTTAAGTCAACTATGCAAAGGGCTTCCTTTACCTTGTTTTTTCCAACTGTTTGGTTTTTTGGGTAACTTACAAACGCCTCATTTAGCAAGGCAGCTATTTTTGGGTTGACTGGCAAGGCATTGCTTCTTGTCCAAGCTACTTTGTGCAGGTATTCTTGAATCATGAGATTTCTTTTCCTGTCAATGAAACCTGCTGCTGCAAACCGTTCGAAGTTTTCCACTCCAAAAATTTGTACTCTGTAGTTTATTGAGCCGGTCCACTCTTTTTTTTGGTGACAGCTTGCTACAATCCCTATCTTCAAAAGCAGGAGCATTAAGTCGTTTGCAAGACATTCGCTTACGGTTGTTGCTTCAATCAGATAACTTCGCCCATTGGTTTTAATAGTGCCGTCACCACTGAAGTAGCCCCTTAAGAAAGCCTGAACAGCGGTGTTTGGGGAAACGAGAAGGTTGTTTGGAATTTTCTTGTTGAAAGCGCCGCTTTTCAATCCAAGTTCTTTGAGAACTTCTGTCAAAGTTGTGTTGTTTACCACAATTCCCGCATCTGGAATCAGAGAATAATTAAAACCGAGTTTACACAGTATTTTTTGGAATCTTTGCAATATCTCCGGGTTGAATATAGACAGCCTTGGACAGCCAGTGTTAAAGTCCCCTTCCGCTACCCATAAGCCAAGAAATTCAAAAAATTCCTGAGAAAGCGGAAACAGGGCGGGCAATCTGTTCCTGCAGCCCTTGCGAGAAATCTTAGCACAGGACAAGTCTGGTTTGAGGCCGCCCTTATTCAAAAGCAGAGAAAATTTTTCCAAACTGATAGGCAGATTTCTATAAACGATGTCATACAGGTACTTTTTATTAAGCCCTGTCAACCGGCCTGCTTCCTTATAGCCCACCTCTTTGATAAGAGCATTAGTTGTAGGCGAAGCGATAAAAAAGTCAGCCCTGCCCTTGAACAATTCAAACAAATTCAGGCACTCTGGCCCAAGAGAGATATTTGGGATTTTTGATGGAATCGCCAGGACGCTTTTTCCTTCCACAAGAA
>JAFCBY010000007.1 GCA_017610485.1 Candidatus Falkowiibacteriota bacterium | reverse complement strand
AATTCCCAGACAAATCAGTCTTCAACAAATAAACCTGATCACCAGAACCAAAAGAACTAGTAGACCCGGCAACAACAAAACCATCAGAAACAGAAACAACAGAATAACCAGAATCAAAGCCACTGCCACCAAAATTCTTCTCCCACAACAAATCCCCAGACAAATCAGTCTTCAACAAATAAACCTGATCAGGAAAACCGGTTCTGCCAGCAACAACAAAACCATCAGAAACAGAAACAACAGAATAACCAGAATCAAAGCTACTGCTACCAAAATTTTGGCTGAAAGTTGCGACGCTGGCAGACCCGCTTCCACCTGCAATGCGAATGACCACGGTTCTTTCCAGTCCTGCAAAGTCGTTGTAGGTTACTGTGACTGCGCCTGCTGGGTCTTCTCCTGAGAGGGGGCAGTTTAGTTCCATTACTGAGCCTGCCGGTATGTCAATGTTTGTCGTTTCCTCGTTTATTGTGCAAGGCAAAGTGTAGCTTGCGCCTGTTGCCGCAATGCCTGTGATGTTGAGTCTTCCGCCAGTGACGTTTGTTAGTTTTGCTACTGCGTCCGTTCCCTGAATTGCTCCGGATTTTAACATGATTTTAGTAGGGTCACTGGAAGAAAAGGTTACCTCGGAAGCAGGGCTGCTTATGATAAAGACTAGGACGGCCACAACACTTGCAATCAACACCAAAGCCCAGCCATAGGTCATCAAATACTCCAAGGCTGCCTGCGCAGTTGAATTCATGGAACCACTTCGTTATAGATAGGATTTTGATGTATTTAATTCTTTTTTAGTGAAAAGGGGCGGAAAACGGAGAGGGCTGTGCCCGGCGGGCAAAGGAATAAAAAGCTGGAAACTGTTAATGGTTTGATGTTCGACATAGTATGTGTTGGAAATGCCACGATTGATGCATTCATCTCCATGAAGGGCAAGGTGGAGAAGGGAAACCTTATGCTGCCGGTTGGGCACAAGCAAGAGGTTGACAGCATCTTTTACAGCACTGGCGGTGGTGCAACCAATACAGCGGTTGGCTTCAGGCGGCTTGGTTTGAAGAGCGCGGTTTTGGCGGCTGTTGGGGATGACCCTGGCGGAAAGCTCGTGTTGAGGGAGCTGCGGAAGGAGAAGGTGAGTACAAAGCTTGTGAAAAGGCTTCCAGGTTACAGCACGGCCTACAGCGCGATTTTGACCGGGTTTGGCCAGGACAGGATAATCCTTGTCTACGGCGGCGCGACAACACACTTTAGGATGAAGCGGCAAGTGCACTGGCCCTGGCTAAGCCAAACCAAATGGATGCATGTAAGCAGCTTCCACTGCAAGCCACATGTCTTGGGGACAATTCTTGAGTTTGCAGAAAAGCGCGGAATAAGCGTTTCGTTCAATCCGGGAATGTCTGAGATAAAGCTCGGGCTGAAAAGGCTCTCAGGCTATTTGAAAAAGGTTGACATTCTGCTTCTGAATAAGGGTGAGGCAGGGCTTTTGACAAAGGAAAAGGCTGTTAAGAAGCAGCTGCAGAGCCTTCAATCCTTTGTCCCCCTGGTTGTTGTGACAGAGGGTGCAAAGGGAGCGCATGCCTTTGACGGCACCCACTATTACTTCAAGCCGGCCTTCAAGGCAAAGATTGCGGACACAACAGGGGCAGGCGATGCCTTCCACTCAGGCTTTGTTGCCGCAATTGCAAAGGGCCTGCCAGTTGAAAAGGCAATGGATTTTGGAACAGGCAATGCGCTGAGCGTAATAATGCACTTGGGCGCGAAGAACAAGCTCTTGACCCAGCGTGAATTAAACGAGTTTATTGCAGAGCATGAGACAGCAAAGGCAAGAAAAGAAAAAATCTAATTACTTCTACATAATTTTATTGGAGTGTTTTTCCACTTAGGAAAGAGTTTGCCTTTTGCAGGACCTGCTTGGTGTTCTTGAAGGAAAGCCTTTCAAGGGCTTCTTGGAATGGAAGCCATTCAAATCCTTGGTGTTCGTGTGAAATTTTCACTTCGTGTCTTTCTGCTTTCAGGAGGTAGAAGATTACCTCTTTGAAAATTGTTTGTGTTTCCCTTCGGAAGAAGTAGCTTGTTTGTTCCCTGAAGCCAGGCAGTATTTCCAGTTTTGTCAGGCTTGTTTCCTCATGAATTTCCCTTAAGAGGGTTTGCTCCTCTGTTTCGTTTTCTTCGACATGCCCTTTGGGAAATCCCCAGTGCCCTGCGTTGTAGTGAAGCAGGAGAAATTGCCTGGGGTTGCCCTCTTTGAAGATTGTTCCGCCCACTGACTTTTCTTTCGGCATTCAATAGGATTGTGTGGGAAAAGCCTTATAGCCGTTCTTATTTGGGAGGAAATCCCTTGCAGGTGATTGTTACCTGGTGTGGGAGCTTGTCTTCGTCTGTGAATGAAATGTATATCTTTCCGCGTTTCTTGTCAAAAAAATTTTCCTTGCCCAAATAGAGATCACAGTCTGATTCAGGCACTGAGACCTTTGGGCTAAAGCTTATTTCAAGCCCTGTTATTTCAAACTTTCTTTTGTCTCCAAGAAGGACTAAGTCCCCGCTGTTTATGCCCGAGCACGATACTCCTGCAAGCGATGGCTTGCCGTAGAAGTAGCCGTCCTTCTTTACTTCGGTGATGGTTATTTTTCCTCCCGAAATGTTTTGCAGTCCTATTTTTCCGCCGGCCCAAAGATCCACTGAGTCTGCTTCCCCAAAAGAGAAGTCGGTTATGCCCTCAAAAAGGAGGTTCCTTTGGTCGTCTATTGTGCAGTCAAATTCTGTGCTTTCAGGGTAAACTAAAAAGAGCACCACCGCCACAAGGGACGCGATTAGGATAACCGCCCAGCCATAGCTTACAATGTAATCTAGACCGATCTGCGCTTTCTTATCCATTGGAGAGAACCAATTAAGAGTAATTGCAAGCCAATATTTAATGGTTTGCAAGGGGAGTTTGGTCGGAGAATTACAATTGCGAAGCCAGGCTATTGGAGCGAAGCGGAAATAGCCTTCTTGCTCAGCCTAGCCGGCTGCTCGGCTCTACATGAATTGCTCGTAGTTTGTGTGGTTGAATTTGTAGAGGAATCTCTTGATTTTTGCTCCTTTAAAGCTGTATTTTTGGAGGGTTTCCTCTTTTGTGCCTGAGAAGTCTTTGAACTCGTGTTTTTGGCTGGGGTCAAGAATGATGAACTGGGGGCCTGACTCTATTGCGACAAATGCGTGTGTTCTCAGGCTGTCCAGCTCTGCTATTACTACGGCTGCCGTTTCGTCCCCAAGGCCAAATAGGAGTGAGCACAGGAATACTGCCAGGTCTTCGTCGTCTCCCACTTTTGAGGCAAATATTTCTTTTGGGAAAAGCCAGTAGTTTAGGTTTATGCCTGGCTCAACGTAGTTTATTTCCTTTTGGACGAATTGGAGCACTTTTTCGGCGGTTGCATGATAGCTGGTTGGGAACTTGTATTCGGGGCTTTTGAAGTCTGTTAGGATGGACTGGATTGTTAAGTCCTCGGAGTTTACAAGCATTTTTATTTCACCTATTGTCCGCCTCTCCTTTTCGTTTATCAGGCCAGCATATTTTTCAAGCAGTATTTTGTAGAGCTTGCACTGTAACAATTTTTCCCTCTGGTCAGTGTGCATTGCTTGCGCAGGGTCTTCCCCCTGTTCAAAATAGGCATCTTCGTCTTCGGCTGGCATAACTTGTTTAGAATAAGTGTCTGAAACTGCTTTAAAAAAGATGCTTTTTTGCAATAAAACAGGGTTTTTTGTTTGGATGACTGCGGGCAAAATCTTTTATTTAAGAGATATGATACTATATAGCATGTTTTGGAAAAGGGCGCAGATTGCCACGGAGTACCTCATAGTTACCGGTGTAATTCTTGTCATTGTCAGCATTATTTTTGCCTACAGCTATTCTACAAGTGGCGAGAACATTAGGCTAAGCAAGGCAGGCACTGTCTTGGACAAAATGGCCAACAAGGCAAACCTCGTTTATGCTTTTGGCCCTGACAACAACCAGTTTGTTGAGGTGGAGCTGCCCACAAGCATTGTCCTGGATTCAATTCAGGACATCACCGTGTGCAATGATGGCTTCCATACACACGATAATGTGGGGGAAAACAACTGTGATCTTGATGGGCGTGGTGGAGCTGATTTCGGGGCCGTTGAAATGCAGCTTGAGCTTATTGGAGGAACTGCAACCGTTAGGCGGCCTGTAAAGGCAGAGATTGAAATGGATTTTGACGATGTCCCGGCATATGTGTTTCCTTCAGATCAGGGTTTTTACAGAGTAAAGGTTTTCTGGTGCGGTGAAAAAATCTGCTTGAAGAGGGTCTAACATGCTTGGATTACAATGGTTTGGGCCAGGCATTTCGACTGCCCAAAAAGGCCAGACATTCATTGAAATTATGAGCATTGCAGTTGTAATGACTGTCTTGCTGCTGCTTGTTCTTGTTGCAACCTACAACAGGAATGCCCAGACGCAGGAAATGCTTGTGTTTAACCAAAGCAATATTCAGTGCGATGGGATGAATTCCAGCATTGCAAGGCTTTACAGCAACAGGGGGATTACAAGTGAAACCCTGCATCTTGATTATGACGCAACTCTTTTGAGGGTTGAAGGCAAACCAGGCAATATTTCTATTGGCCCTGTTAGCTGCTTTTACATCGGCAAAGTCAGCTATGGCGCCCTCGAAGACCTGGATGAAATTGGTTTGACAAAAGGGGAGTGGTGTTTTGAGAAAGGAATAGACGAAATTGTTGTGAGTGTGGGGCAATGCAGCTGAGTTTTTCTGAGAGGGGCCAGGGGATGGCCATAGATTTTCTTTTTGCAATCCTGATTTTTTTGTTTTTGCTGAATGCCTCAATGCTGCTGATTGAGAGCAGCGGCAAGCTTGCTTCAGACGAAAGCATTTTGAATGCCTTAAACAATACTGCCTCCCGGACAGCGGACATGCTTGTGAGAACAGGTGGCGAGCCTGATGACTGGTATCAACTGGACATTGACTCGGTCACAATAATTGGACTGGCCAAAAGGGACCGTGTCCTTGAAAACAAGAAGCTTTCCAAGCTTCTTGAATGGGGTCAGACTTATGGGAGCAGTGACTACAACAAGGTAAAGGGACTATTATTAATCGGTTATGACTATTATTTCAAGGTAAGCGATTCTGAAGGAATTGTTATGCACGAAACAGGCGTGCCTAACGATAGCAGGTGGAATGAAATGCGGGCTGTTAGTGTGAAGAGAATAGTTAGCCTTAGCGAGGAGGGGGTTGCCCTTGATTTTGCGATTTACTATCCCAGGTAAAAGGGGGATTGCTCTCTCAATAGATGCATTGCTCGCAATGATGCTTTTTTTGGGATTGGTTGTCTTTGTTTCGTTAGAACCGGTGAGCGAAGTCCAGATTGTCCAGCCTGAGGTAATGATAAACCAAATGGTTGATGACGCGATTGCTGCAATGGACAACACTGGTTTTATAATGAGGTCAATTGAGGACGGAAACGCCCTGCCGATTGAAGACAAGCTCAATGGGCTTTTGCCAGGAAGCATTGGCTTCAGACTGGAAATGCTCCAGTACACTTCAAACCTTGATGACCCCTTAAGCGTTTGCCGTGGCAACCAGACATTTGATGACTGCTTTCCAGACCCTTACCCCGATGCCGAGGCCAATCCCAAAACATTGTTTGGGATCGGCGACCTGATACCGCAGGAGGCGGAAATTTTCCATGGAAGAAAGCTGTTTATTAAAAAGGAGCCAGGCGAGTGCTATATTGCAGGAGGCCTGCTTGGCTATGAAAGTGACTGGTTTGCATTGTACCTGCAAGGAAATCAGGCACCTGAAGCAAAGGATGTTAACATTACAACAGGGGGAGGCTGCCCTGGCAAAGTAAATCCCTGCCCAGAAACCACTGATACCATGAGGTGCTGCTATGAATATTTTGACGCGGACGGTAATCCGGAAATAGATGTGGAGTTCACCTGGTATGAGTATGATGCAGGGGCTCCTGGCGACAAATGGGTTTTGACCACGGAGACAGGGCAAACTGTTCCACTGGAGACAGCCGATGATACAAACAGGTGGAAGTGCAGTGCAAGCGTAAGTGACGGTTCGCTTTGGAGCCCTGATGCAAACAGTCCGTTTGCAATAGTTGGCGGGCCATGCTTTGTTTTTGACTCAGGCCTAAGCCCAGAGCCAGTGCAATGTGGCCAGGCAAGCACTGCAAGCCTTACTGTTTCAGCCGCGGTTGGGGGGCGGGAAACCCCAGTGGACATAATGCTCTTAATGGACAGGAGCGGGAGCATGAGTTGGCTTGATTACTACGATGGAGCAAGCGGGACCGAGAGGAGTGTCTTTGCGGACAGCGACACCAACACAGCATACCTTGGCACAAGCAGCGATGTTTACAAAATTGATGTGAACGTGGAGAGTGGCGGCGTGGCCTACAGCGGGCTTAGTACAGGCATCGAAGATGCCCGCGGCCTCTACGTCGATAACAATTATGTCTTTGTTGCCGATGACTTTGTGGGCTTGACCGTGCTGGACAAGAACACGATGGGCCTGGTCAGGACAATAGGGGACATTACCACTGCGGAGGGCGTCGCAGGCCAGGGGACCAATATTTACATTGCGGCCAATGGAATGACGCCGGTAACAAAAATACTTGACGAGACCGCAAAGGTAACAGGCCTTTCAGAGGAAGCTGGAGCACTGGACGAAAACTCGCTTGACGCCACAGGCGGCTATATGAACATTGGCGACTCTGGTTCAAACCAGATAGACTGGGGAAGCACAAAGGGAACGATTTCATTTTGGGTCAAGAGGGATGCTACAAGCGATAGCGACAGGTTTTGGGGCCAGCACAATTATATGGAGATTCGCTACTCATCTGGTGATATTGCCTTGGACTGGGGGGTTAGCAGCGGCAGCAGCTATAGCACTATAAGGATTTCTGACCCTGTCCCGCAAACCGGCAAATGGTATTTTATTGCCGTTGTGTGGAATCAGGACAGTGATGACCTCTATCTCTATGTTGGCGATGAGGACAATCAGCCAACCGAGAGGGCGCACAACAATAATTGGACAAGGAATGTTACATCAAGGGATGTGGACGAAATAAACAGCTTTATGAGGTCTGGATCGGGGTATGGGTCGCCTGTTGACGGAAGGGGGGAGGAACTGAGATACTATGATATTGACAGAAGCCTGGCAGACATCCAAAGCGACTACAAGCAGGAACTGGTGGGAAACGAAACAGACCTTGTCTCCTACTACAGGCTGGATGGCGACTTTACCGATTTGGGGCCGGCTGGAAGCGCTGCCTCGGCCTCAGGGTCAACCGGCTGGAGCCCTGAGACCCCACTTGGGAATCCAGCAGTAATAGACGAGCACTCAATTGATGCCACAGGGGGATATATGGAAGTGGGAAACGGCAATGTTGACTGGGGCAGCACAGAAGGAACTATTTCCTTTTGGGTCAAAAGAGACACCATAAGCAGTAGCGACAGGTACTGGGGGCAGCACAACGACATGGAAATAAGGTACAGCAGTGGCAATTTGATTTTAGACTGGGGCTATTACAGTGGGGGAAGCAGCACTATCAGTGTTTCAGACCCTTTGACAGAGACAGACAAATGGTACTTTGTCGCCGTCGCCTGGAATGAAAGCACAAACCAGCTAAGGCTCTATGTTGGGGATGAAGACAGCCTGCCTGAACAATTTGGCTCTAACAATAACTGGGTTTACAGTGTTTCAGACGAAGGCATAGACAATGGAAACTGGTTTATGAGATCGGGTTCAGGATATGGTGAAGCGGTAGACGGAAAGGGAGAGGAACTGAGGTATTTTGATACATACAGAAGCCTGTCAGAAATCCAAAGTGATTATATGCATGAGCTGGTGGGAAACGAAACAGGGCTTGTCTCCTACTTCAACCTCAACGGTGATTTCACAGATTTGGGGCCGGCAGGCGACGATGGTTCAGCCATTGGCTCAACACAGTGGTCTGAGGACACGCCAATACCCCAACTTGAAGGCGAAGCACATATAGGAAAGGATGCAAGTGAAAGCTGGGCAGCCCAGTCATTCCAGCCAAGCATAAGCCTCATAACCGAGGCATTCCTTCCACTGGCCAAAACAGGCAGCCCGACTTCGGACATTACAGTGCATGTCAGGTCAACTATAAATGGAAGCGACCTGACAAACGGAACAGTGGTAATTGATGATGCCGACATACCGCAAACCTTGGGATGGGTTTCTGTGGACTTTCCAGGGCAAGGAATCAGCATTACTGCCGGAAACACATATTATATTGCGATTACAACAACCGGCCTTGACTCAGATAACTATTTTGTCTGGGGCACCGTAAGCCATGCAGAAGACCAGTATTCTGACGGAACCCTCTGGGAATGCACTTCGGCAAATGCTTGCACCGCAAGGCAGCCAGCAAACCAGGCAGAGTATGAGGATGCTGGATTCAAGATTTACTACGAAGGGGAAAGCCCTGGCGGCATTGTTATAATAGACAGGGCCGACACAAACCCAAGCAATTGGCATGTTGAAGGCAGCCTGCACGACACTGGCAGCGGGGGCATACAGGGAAATGACATTGCAGTGTCAGGCAATTATGCCTATGTGACGGACAACAATGGGGACAGCTATGACGGCCTCTGGATTGTGGATGTGTCAGACCCGTCAAACCCTGCATACGAAGGCTTTCTTGCCATAGACGATGCAATAAGCGTCGCTGTTTCAGGAAACTACGCCTATGTAATTGAGGACGACACCAGCCTTCACGTTGTAAACGTGCAAAACAAGTCAAGTCCTTCTATCTCAACAAGCCTAAGCACTTTGGGAGATGCGCAGGACGTGTATGTTGACGGGACAACGGCATATGTGACCGCCAACGACACTGGAAGCGGGGCAACAGAAAATGGGGTTAGGCTCGTTGACATAAGTGATCCGCCAAATGCCGCTCTGTCTAATACATTCTACTTTCCATACGGAACCTTTGGCAGGCTTGCCGTTGGGGCAAAGTTTGCCTACATAATAAATACAAGTTATGGGCTGGTGACAATGCACAAGGTGCTTGGCCCAAAAATAAACATTTCAAGGGCAGCGGCAGAAGACTTTATCCTGTTTGAAGACTGGAATGCCCCGGATGACCAGCTCGGCGTTGCAAGCTATGGCGGCAGCACTTCCACATTGAATAGCCCGCTGCTTGTAGCAACTTTTGCAAACAAGTTAACCATAAACACCCAAATAGGCACGATTATGGCAGACGGAGGCACTCCCATGTACCTTGGGATAAGGGAAGCGCTTGACGAATTGGAAGCCAATCAAGGCGCGGACGCGGTGCAGTTTGTAATCATGCTTGCTGACGGGCAAAGCTCGCAAAATTTTGATTATTATGTTAAACCAGAGGTTTTCCCAAGAGCAAGGGACAACCAAGTGTATATCTTTACAATCGGCTTTGGAGGAGATGTCGACGAAGATCAGATGCAGTGGATAACTGAAAACGCTTACTGCCCGGACGGCTTTGGGGGAGACGACTGCGGGACATACCACAATATTTCAGACCCCGAAAGCTTGAGTGAGATTTATGAAATAATTTCCCAAGATATTGCCTCATTGATTGGCCTGATGCCGGATGGCGACAAAACCAATATTATAATGGAATTCGAGCAGTTTGCAGGCGGAGTCGGGTTAAGCAACTTTAACCCCGAGCCCGGGCCTGGAAACTGGGATGGGACAACGCTGAGATATTTGGGGGTGAATATTAGAAGTCCGTGGACAGCCAGCTTTGATATGACCATTGCCTGTGATTACTCTGGCTGCGGCGATGACTTTTCTTCAGACACAAACGCCGTGTTCCCCCCTGAAAATACAGTGATTGAATTTAGTGTGGGGGACGTTAACCAGTATTCTGTCTACTGGCCGGAAAAATTCAGTGCTGAAGCGGAATTCTACTACAACGACCTTACAGTTGATTTTACAGAGGGTTTGTTTTATGGAGATGATGACACCACTTTGAACTATTCTGTTTCAAACATTGGCTATGTTGACGACGTTGACTTGGGGCAAATAGATCCCACTGTTGAATTCTTTAGGGGAGACAGCGCTTTGGAAGCCTGCGAAGTTCCACTTGACAGCGTTGGTTCGGAACATCTGGTTGGCAGGATTTTGGATGCAGCCTTTGGAGTAGATGCAGGGCCGAGCACAACGACGGATGAAACGGTTAACCTGTCTGCAAGCGGCTACCTTTGCATCTGGCTCAACAAGGACCAAAATCCAATAGTGGAATGCAGTGAAAACAACCGGGAAATTGTGCACTGTGCAATTCCAAAAACCTATCTTTATGTCCTGGACTACTGGTCGTGGGAGAAATGAACCAACGAGGAATCTTCATTACCTTCATGGTATTTTTGCTTGCCACAAGCGTTCTCGGCCTTTATGAGGTTACGAAGCAAAGCAGCTTCAGGCACGAGGAAAAGGAGATTAAAGATGCAGCCTTCAATGTGGTGAACAACTCATTCAACAACCTGTACGAAGAAGTTGTTTCCCTAAACAAGGAGGGTTTTGCCAGGCAAGTGCAGGAGAGGCCAATGCCATTCCAGTATG
The DNA here is from genome assembly GCA_017610485.1 of Candidatus Falkowiibacteriota bacterium. GTDB lineage: Archaea > Iainarchaeota > Iainarchaeia > Iainarchaeales > JAFCCL01. The sequence goes on along the minus strand of JAFCBY010000007.1, from coordinate 7,103 downwards.
ACTTCAACCAGAATGCACTCATCTTGACACAGAGGATCCCCATTAGGGAATCTGTTCTTGATGCATATGTTGATGCTTTGAATGTCTACAGTGTGTTTGTCAACAGCCAGATGGTCTCCAGTGACCTGCTTATTGGAACGGAAACCCTGGCGAACAGTGAGTGGGGGGCAGCCTTTGATTTTCCCGACTTGAATTACGCAATTTTGCCGCAGTGCCTTCTCTTCGATGTAAACAGCTGCTGTTTGGATGTGAACCTGATGGCATTGGAAGAGATGCAGGCAGGGCAGGACGGCTGCATTTCCGGATTTGATTATGCAGACCTCAATGGGGTGGACGTTAACCTTCTGCTTGATTCAAGCCAGTGTGCTGCCGGCAGCATTGGAGGCAATTTGGGAAGCAAAAATGAGGAGTTTGACCCAGGGGAAACGAGGCCCTATTTTAGGATTACTATAAATGAAACAAACACTGACTGCCCTGGCGGCGGCTGTGTTATTACAGCGACCGGAAAAGAACAGAGGTTTGGGCATTTTAACCCAACAACATTTAGCCTGGCAGAGGAGATAGATTCCCTTGTCGTGGACTGCGACGGAGTAAAGTGGGTTAGGGTAAAGCTTGGGAAGGAAAGCGCGGATGATAAGTTCCCTGTCGTTATCTACAATTTTTTGACGGGGCAGGCGGTGGAGGCAGACCTGAACATTGTCTTTGACCAGCCGGTTGAATTGTTTTATTTCACGGGCTTTTCAATAAATGTTGAGAAGCGCAATTTTTTGATAAAAAGAGGCACTTGAAAGGAAAGGAATTGTTTAATAGGAAAAAGGTACTTGAATAAAAGGTGACGTGAGATGGTTGGAGAAAAGGCCCAGATTGCCCTTGAATATTTTATTTTAACTGCGTTCATTCTGGTTGCGGTTTCAATGATCTTCACTTTCTCTTTCCTAAACTACGACCAGAACTCGACAATTGTAATAGCAAACGAAACCATATCAAAACTTTCCAAGGGAGTCAACGTAATCTATGCAAGGGGCAAGGGCAACACGACATTTGTTGACATCAACCTGCCAAACGGCCTTGAAAGCCTCGAAATAGTGCACAAATGCAGGTACCCTACACCCGAACAGGGAACACTCACAGAGTGCAAGAACTCTTCAGGCGGCCCTGCAGATTACGGTGATTTAAACTTCAGCATAATAAAAATGAACGTAAGACTTCTTGGCGGAACCAGCACAATCCTGAGAAAAACCAATGCCGTGATTTGGGAGGACATTGGGGAGATTGCCTTAAGCTCATATGCAGGAAGCAACTACAGTGTCAGGATCAACTGGAACGATGACGGGCAAATAAAGCTTGAAAAGGTGTGATGGAAGTGCTGGGTGAAAGGGCTCAAAGCGCGGTAGAGATAATCATAATTACGGTTGTGATGCTTGGATTTGTCCTGATAACCTACACGGTTGTCATGCAGAGAAACAGTGAGACTGAAAGGCTTTTGGAAATTCAAAGGGACAACTTAGCCTGCCGAGAAATCTCAGGCATTATTACAACCCTCAACGCAAGCGAAGGCTACAGCGACACAAAACTTGAAAGGCTTGAAAAGGACGTACGGGTTGAAAAAGGAAGCCTCATAATCCAAAGCACCATAGCAGGAAGCATAACCTGCAGGTATACTGGAACAGTCTGGCTGGAAGAATCTGAGGATGTGTACACGCAGGACTCAGATGGCTTTGATTTGTTGAAAGAGGACGCAGGCGTAAGCGTAGTCTACAAGGTGAAAAGGCTTGATATAGGAGTAGCATTTTGCGACAATGCACAAAACTGGTGCAGTGGACTGGGGGGCGGTTGATGATGAAGGGACCTGGCAACAAGGGCATTAGCATGGTAATCGACCTGGCTTTCGCAGTCTTCATATTCCTGCTTATCTCCTGGAGCCTTACAACTATCTGGTCAAACAAGACCGCCTTGCTGGAAGGGCAGGCGTATGAGGACGAAACTATCCTGCTTGCCGAAAGGGCGCTTGACACCCTTGTAACAAGCGGCGGCTTTCCAAGCGACTGGGAGAACAGGCTCATTCATGACGTAAACATCATTGGCCTGGCTGAAACCGACCGGGTCCTGGACGAAAACAAGGTAAACCGGTTCCTGGGCTTTGGAAAAGACGAAAGCGTAAGGGACGGCTTGGCCGGTTTTTGGAGCTTTGACATCGATGGGCGGGACGACTCAGGAAACGGAAACATTGGAACCGTTAATGGGGCAAGCCAGACAACCGGCCTCTTTGGGCAGGCCTACGACTTTGACGGCGGCGATGACTATATTGAAGTGGCGCACAGCGCAAGCCTTGACATTGCAGACGAGATAACTCTGGTTGCCTGGATCTATCCTGAGACCTTCAACGAATCTTATGAAAATTCCATTTTAACAAAGGCCGGTGACGGAGACTGGGGTGTCTGGAGCCTGCACCACAAGACAACAAGCAACGGCTACAGGTTTGAGCTCAACAACGGCTCAATGCAGACTTTGTTTGAGTCTGTGCCATCCTCAACCTTGAACCGATGGTATCATGTTGCCGGCGTTTACGACGGAAGCGAATTAAGGTTTTATATCAACGGCCAGCTAAGCAACTCAATGCCTGTTTCTGGCGCCATCACCACAAACACATTTCCTTTAAGGATTGGCAAACAATTTTGGTGGGACACCACTTACTCTTACTGGGACGGCAAAATTGACGAGCCCGCTGTATTTGGCAGAGCCCTCTCCCAATCAGAGGTTCAAAGCATAATGCGAAATGGGGTTTTTTGGGACATTAAAAGCACTAAACAGAAGCTTTTAATAGGGGCAAATGATTACTATTTTAGATTAATTGACCCTGACACAGGCAATGTGGTAAGGAACCGCGATGGTGAATATATTAGGGTAGGGCAGGAGCCAGACAGCACATGGCTTCAGGCAATGGTTAGAAGGCCTGTTGTTTTTTCCTACAGAAAAGATGGCGATGCTGAAGCAGCACCGCACGAAGCCATTGCAGAGCTTACGTTGTACCTGCAGCACAGGACGTGGTAAAGATTGTTTAGGAAAAAGGTGAAGATTAAGGGGTTTGCAATTTCGATTGATGCATTGTTTGCAACACTGCTCATAATCGGGGCCCTGGCCCTTGTAGGCGTTGAAATGCAAACAACAGACTCAAGAGTGGTGTCAACAACCCTTAACATGAAGCAGATGACAGATGATGTCTTTGCCTCCTTAGACAACAGCGGGACACTTGCAAGATACCTCTCAAATATAGAGCTTGGGCCAAGAACCCTTTCAAATCCCTCCAACTTAGACAACCCAGGCATATACTATGAGGCAACAAGGCTGCTGCCGGAAAACCTGAATTTAAAAGTTGTAATAACAGAGTACCTTGCAGCCGAGGACCTGACCCAATGCAAGCTAACAGGGAACTTTGAGGACTGCTTTGGAGACCCTGTTTCGGAAGAAACCTTTCCAAATGTAAGCCTGCCCAACGAAAAAACCATTCACGGCAGAAGAATCTCCGTAATGAAAGAAACCGCTCTTGGAGAAGAGACGCCCGAGGGAAGGGAGTGCGTGCCAAGCCAGCTGATAGCAGAGCTAACCGAAAAAGAAGAGTTTGAAAAATGGCTGCTCCAAGAAGACCCTATCACAAATATTGAAACAATGGTCGATATAACAGACGGAGCCGGCGCCGAATTGAATAACGCAAATCCCCTCACCTGCTATGATGACGGAAGCGATGCAAGCGAAACCGCCAAGGTAACGATAAGGGCAAGGAACAACAGCCGGAACCCAATTGCGGTAGTTATGGCAATTGATGAAAGCGGAAGCATGAGCACAGCCGACGTGACTGTGGAAGAGGTAAGCGGTACATTTGACAGTGGGACCTGCCAGGACGAGACAACATGGAGTGAGGGAAAAGTTAACAATGGCCTCCAGTTCAATGGAATAGTAAACTATGTGGACTGCGGGCGCGACGACCTCTTCAACATCACAGGCCAGATTACAATATCGGCCTGGGTAAAAATAGATGACCCTGCAGACGGCTCCTGGAGGAGCATTGTGGAAACCAAACACAACTACTACACCGATCCTGAAGGATATGAGATGGCCTACCAGGCGTCCAGTAATCGGCTTCTGCTTATGGGAAGCGGGGGCGACTACGCCGAGGCAGCAGGGATTGATTTTGACACAGAATGGCACCATGTTGCAGGCACAATAAACGGGACAACGGGCACTATTTACGTGGACGGGGTTGATGTAACAACAGATTCAACTGTAACAGCCCTTTCAACTACCAATGAGCGGCTTGGAATAGGGTCAGATAATATGGGTAGTGACTTCGAGGGGGTGTTGGACGAGGTCAGGCTCTATAACGCCGCACTGAGCGCCGGTGACATTGCCAGTATGTATGCAACCGAAGCCACCGGGGCAAAAAGCAATGTAGCACCAGGCAACCTGGTTGGCCACTGGGCTTTTGATGAGGTCACAGGGCTTATTGCATATGACAGCTCTCCAAACAACATGCATTGCACCCTGCAAAACTGGCGCCACTACTATCCCGAGGGGACTGAATGCGCATACGCTGATGGCAGCGCGGGAATAGTAACTACAAACTGCCCTGCAAGCAAAACAGACTGCGCAACCACAAGCTGCACTCCCTTCATAGACACCATAGCCTACAACCTTGACCCAACAGGGCCAATTTTCCCACTGATTGATACAACCGAAGGCGATTACCTCATATTTCAAGCAAACCCCTCCTTATATACAGGGACCTGCACAAGCCCTTCGGCCCACATGAGGCTATGGGTTGAAAGGCCTGATTTGGTATTGGAAACAGATGACTCCTATGGCTACTATGAGGACGTGAGAACCATACTGCCAGGAATCCACAATGTGAGCGTCTGGAGCGATGCGCCAGTGGACTATGACATATACCTTCGGCAGATCATGTCAGGCCGCGACGAGTATGACTTTTCAGTTGGAGAAGGGACTGCAGACGGCTATTATACTGCAGGCGAGCAGGCGTGCAGCAATTTTGAAAATTGGACTTACCTGACCGAAATTGACCTCTCAGATTACAACCAAATCTATTCAATGCGATATTACTTCTACTACGACGAATACCAGTCAATCGGAGGCCAGTGCGGAACGCCGAGATTTATGGCAAGGTATGTTTCAGGAAGCGGAGACTGGATTCAGGGCCAAGTTGACAATGGCTTAAACTTCAGAAGGGAAAACTATGTTGAGATTCCAAGTGATTCAGGACTTGATGTGCAAAATTTTACTTATTCCAACTGGTTTAGAAGCGCAGTAACTGAAATAGACCCATGCCACCCATGTATGTTTATGAGGGGAAACGATGCAGGCGGGGACGAGCTATGGATTGGATTTGACCATATCTACGAAGATACAATAGAAGTCGGCCTTAATGGGGTATACAATTACAATTTTAACGGCGGCATCAACCTGTTTGACAGGCAATGGCACCACCTGGCAATAACCTACAATGACACAAACCTGACGGCATTTGTGGACGGGGAGCATTACGGCAACAGCCTTACCGTAACCTCATCACTTGACTTTGGCAGCAGCAATGCCTGGATTGGCACTGACGCTGATGCATTCAACAGCGGGTTTGCAAGCAATTTCTGGTTTGGGCAGCTGGACGAGGTCCAGCTCTACAATGCTGCGCTAAGCGCTGAGGACATTGCAAACATGTACGCAACTGAAGCCACAGGGGTAAAAAGCGATGTAGCGCCGGAAAATTTAGTTGCCCACTGGGACCTTAACGAAAGCAGCGGATACATTGCCGCAGATTCGTCCGGAAACGGGCATCATGGCACGTTATACGCTAACGATGACTGGTATACAGGACAGTGCGGAAGCGGTGAATTTGGAAACTGCTACATTTACCTACAGCACTCAGGTTTCGCAGGGCCGTATTTAGCGCCTGGTGTGTATGAGTTCTGGGGCTGGAGCGATATTGACACACTGGCCGATGTTACCTTCTCCCATGGCTACCAAATGTGGGGCTATATCTATGGAGACGGAACAAGAAGCAAAACCATTGACAATGGCACATGCAATGGGGAAACATGCCATATGGCGATCGAGCCAAACACCTCAGTGAACACAAATTGCCCGATGTACTATAGCAGCTACGGCACGGCAGCCCTGCCAGGAGCCGCAAACACACAGGTTGTTGATACCTATACCGTCTCTGAGGATTTGCGCGGGTTGAACGCAGACGTCACATTTGATTATACCGGTGGCGGAGCCGCGATATGCCAGGGGGCCGCAATGGGCTTTGAAAACCCTTTTGAGATACTTCCAGATGGAAACTTCGATCCAAACTGGTTCTATCGATTTGTGAACAAGGGGTCAAGCAGGCAGGAGGACTTCTATGTAAACAATCCCCCTTCCGGAACATCATCCAGATATTACAGAACCAACGGGCCACCAATTACCCAGGGCAACTACAACATCTTGGGCTGGGCTGAAGAGGACGTGGCCTACGAGATTGAGTGGAACCAGCAGAGGGTTGATGCCGCAAGGAACGCTGCAAAGACCTTCATTGACGACGCCGTCTGGAGAGAGGACGACGAAATTGGCCTTGTTTCGTTCTCAACCACGGCAGCCTTGGACCAAGGCCTTACAATTGACAGGGAGGCGGTAAAGACTCAAGTAGATAACCTTGTGCCAGTTGGCGAAACAGGCATAGCAGATGCAATAGACACATCGGTGGCTGAGCTTGTGAACAACGCTGTAAGCGGTGCAGGCCGTTTCCTTATACTGCTCACCGACGGAAGGGCAAATGTTTGCAGCGGAGGCATTGCCTGCAGTGAAAGTGAGGCAATAGCCGATGCCATAAGCGCAGCCCACAACGCAAGAAGCCAGGAGGTAACCATTTATGTAATTGGCTTTGCAGACTCTGCCCTTATTGGGGCATACGAGGACAACCTAAGGGAAGTTGCCCTTGACAGGGAGGATGCAAGGTACAGCACAGGGTGTGCAGACCAGACACTGCAGTACTGTGGAAAGTACTACTTTGCCGAAGACGAGGAAAGCCTGCAGGAGATGTATGAATTGATTGC
>JAFCBY010000079.1 GCA_017610485.1 Candidatus Falkowiibacteriota bacterium | reverse complement strand
AAATAGACTACAAGGTCAGGCCGGCCTTGGTTGTCTCAAACAACGAACACAACAAAAGGCCTGATTGCTGGTTTTGTCCAATAACAACAAGTAAAGCAATACAATGCGTTCCAATTCAAAGGCATTTGACTGAGGGCAAGCTTGACAGGAAAAGCTATGCAAGGACAAACGTAATAGCAACAATGGATGAGGACGCTGCACTCAAAAAAATTGGCAAATTAAAGCAGGAAAAAATCAGCGAGATAACTGATGAGGTAATAAAAAACCTCAAATGACTGCTTTTTCCAAAGCTATTTAAATAACCTCAGCGTTGTATTACTCGCTCAAAGCGCTGGGTTTTTGTTGATTGAAGATGGCTGTAAAACCGGAAATAAAGAAGACTATTGAGGCAGAATTGAAGGACATGCCTGACGACTTCATCGTTGCTGTTGTAAGTGCTCCGGAAAACTATGCTGCGGTAAATTTGGCACTTGCAAGCTATTTGACAAAGAAGAGAAAAATGTCAGGCGTTTACATCACCATGAACAAGCCCTACAAGAACATGGTTGCCGCCCTTGAAAAGGAGGGCGTGGACACAAAAAAGATTTTTTTCATTGACGCAATTTCAGGCATAATAGGGGATAAAAAATCGGCAAACGGAAACTGCGTGATGCTGCCAAGCCCTGGCTCGCTGACGGAAATGGGGATTGTAATCTCAAAGGTCTGCGACAAGAAGAACCCCAGGTTTATGATTATGGACTCGCTGTCAACACTGCTCTTGTACAACAACCAGCGCGCCACTTTGAAATTCGTCCACTATGTTACTACGCAGCTGAGAAAGTGCGCCTGGCCAGGAATCATCTTCTCCCTGGAAAAGGACATTGAGGAAAAGATCCTTACCTCAATGACACAGTTCTGTGACAAGGTCATAAAGGTCTAATTGTGCCTGTGGCATATAATGCTCATCTATAGCCACAATTTTCCCAAGGCTTCCGAGCAAACATTTGGGTTTGCGAGGCACGAAAAGCTTTCGCTTTTCTATGTTGCGCGTGAGTGGAAAAGGCTTATTTTATTTCAAAGCCAAATGTCTTGCTCAGCACCCTGATCATTAGGGCAACCTTTATGAGAAAGATTGCTGTCAGGACAATGAAGACAATTCCGAATATGCCAGCCAGCTGAATTAGGGGGCTGGGATCCTGCCAGAAGAAGGGCAGTGCCTGAATGCTGAAGTCTGTCAAAAGCTTTCCAAGCAGAGTAATCAATGCAAAGAAAACCCATCTGCCCAAGGACTTCACTTCGCCCTCGCTAAACTTTTTGTTCGAGTGGAGTACGACGGTTGCGGACAGTGCAACAAGCACTGTGGCAAGCAGCAAAACAATTGCGTTTGCCAGGCTAATAGTATCCATTACCATGAAATCACAACAGTAAGGTTTTTGCCAAATAAAAGGATTTCGCCTGCGGAAAAAGAGGCCCCAGGAAGGTTTTTTTAATAAGTTTCGCCCTTATATGCCTGTTATGCCATTGTCTGACGAGGAATTTTACGAATTGCAGGGCCTTGTTTCCACAGCAGGAAAAACAAGGCGTGCCCTTGACGAAAAGCTTTCCCTTGAAAAAGACAACCTGGTTTCATTACTTGTCCTAGGGGCAGAAAAGGAAAACAATGTGCTTGTCGAGCTTGTCAGGGCTCTGGCAACCGACAGGGACGGTGGAATTCTTGTAAGTGGGAGAATTCCGACTAGGTCGATTGAAAGGGAGCTCAATGAGGCAAAAGTCGAAACATCAAACATTTTCTTTGTGGACTTTGCCACAAGACGGGTAAGCCCGTCTGAAACTGCAAACTCTTTCTTTGTTGGGGGGCCCAAGGACTTGACAGGCCTTAACCTCGCCCTGGAGAAAACTCTGGCCAAGTTCTCCGAAAAAGAACGCTTTTTCCTGGTCTTTGACTGTTTTTCAGTGCTTAAGACATACCACAGCCCCAGGATAACGGAAAGGTTTGTGCATATGACCACAAACAACCTGAGAAAGAGGAAAAATCTGAATGCGGTGGCGGTTGAAATAGAGGCGCAGGCAGACAAGGCCTTTTTGGACAGAATCGAGAGCTTTTTTGACAAAAGCGCCTTCCTGGGATAGAGCAAGGAAAAGAAACCAATATTAATCACTTAAAGCTTATTTTAAACGGTTTTAAGGAATGCGAAAAAGGCAGGCATCAGCAGGGAAATTCGGAATGCGAAAGGGCCAGGCAGCTGTGGAGCTAATGGTGGTTTTGGCTATTTCTGTCACGGTTTTAATTGCAATATACAGCTACAGCGCTACTTCCATGGGTGAAATGAACAAGCAAAAGATTGTTGACGAGGCCCAGACAAGCGTCAATTCTTTGGAGCAGGCTGCAAACGACGTTTACAAGCAGGGTGTTGGCGCAACAAAAAAAGTGTTCTACAAAGTGCCCTCAGGAATTGACCAAACCAAGAGCGGTATTGAATCAGACACGTTTGTTTTGAACGTTTTGAGTACAGATGTCTATGCAAAGCCAGATGTCTGCCTGCAAGGCAGCCTGGAAACAGAGCAGGGAGGCCACTGGGCCTGGGTTACGGCGCAGGAAGAATGCGTTTTTGTTGGAACGCAAAGCATTGCAGTTGACAAAACTTCAAGTTATGTAACGCTTTCACAAAGCGATTCGCAGGATGACATAATTACTGTTACGAACAACGGCTCTGAAACTGCCGCCATGTTTTTGGCGGAAAGCTGGGCGCACACCGATGTGACATTTGGGATGAGCACCAGCGAATTTTCACTTGGAACAGGGGCATCGCAACCAGTTACCCTGACTTACACCTCAAACGCCTCTGCCACAGGAAACTATGCAGGCAGCCTTGGAATTGGCGCAAGCTTTCCCTCAAGCGCTGACCAAAACATCTCGCTTCCACTGAATGCAGAGGTACAGGTGGCAGGCGGAGGGGGAGGCAGTTTGGCCGTGTTCCCATCAACCCATGTAAAGGGAATGGTCTCCAACGAGGTTGATAACAACAGCTTCCAGGCCTGCAACAGCGGGGACACTATTCTGACAAGCATTTCGTTCTCTGACTCCGAAACCATAGCCGCCTGGATTGGCGCAATCTCGGGCATTGCAAGCCTCGCGGTTGGAGAATGCCAAACAGTGAATTACACCCTAACCGTGCCTCCTGGCACGACGCCCAATACCTACAATGGGACAATAACTGCGACCAACGGAACCTACAGTGACACTCTGGACATAACCGTATATGTTACGGCTGCCGCAACGCAGGCAGCCCTCTTCTCGTTCGACTGGACCACATCAGCATTTGACGACTGTGGTGACGATGACTGTGAGAGAATAGACGATTTCACCATACAGAACACAAGTGCCAGTGATCCAATTACCATTGACAAGGTCACCCTGTCCTGGACCGGCGACACTGAGGGCGCGGAATTTGACAGGATTAGGCTGGATGGCACGGAGGAAAACTTTTCAGATATTGCCAGCGGGGTAGAGGTAGACATTGGCAACGTAACCCTTAGCGCCTTGGCTTCTTCAACCAACAACAGGTTTGACTTTGATGACCAGTTGATTAAAAATGAGTGCGAGACATTCTCTGTTACATTTGAATTCAGCGATGCCAGCACATATACCACAGCTACAACCGGACCGGTGTACGGCGGAGCAGCAGACTTCACCTGGGACTGGAGCAACCCAAGCTATGGAGGGCGGGGAAGTGAGTTGAGAGGCATGGCTTTCACAAACAACAGCGCTACAAAATATTTGTGCATTGAACGGATGCGCGTAAGGGAATGGTCAACCAACGACCAGGATGGTGCAATGCTTGACACCATCAGGTTCAGAAATCCAAACCAAGACCATTGGAATGGGACCGCAGACGACGGCGACTGGATTACCCTTGACACAAAGAAGGTAATTGACCCATCCGAGAGCCAAAACAGCAATGACAACAGGTTTGAGTTCGATGACGATATAGATGACGACGGCGAGGACTTTGGCGTTGACTTTGAATTCAGCGATTCAAGCGTTTACAACAGTTCGACTTATGATGGATAAGGTGGGAATGAATTGCAAAAAGGGCAGGTTTCGGTTGAGTTTCTCATTGTTTTGGCACTGCTCCTTGCCCTGCTCCTTTTTTCCCTGGCTGTCTTTGCCGAAAGGAATTCAGGATTTATCTATTCCAAGGAAAGGCATGAGGCAGGCCTGCTTGCAGGCAAGCTTGCCAGGACAATCAACGGAGTGCATCTGGCTGGCGACGGCGCTGAGGCAAGGTTGTTGCTTGAGAAGAGACTTGATTTCAACGTAGCCGTTTTGGGAAACGCGGTTGTGGTTGAATGGCGGGACAATTATGTGGATGTTGCGCTGTTGACTGAGAATGTTAGTGCAGAGCAGCTGGAATTGGGAAAATTTGTCAATGTGAAAAACAATGGCGGAAGTGTGGTGGTTGAAAATGCTTAACCGCAGGGGCCAGATTTTTTCAACAGACATGATGATGGCTGCAGTTGTGTTTCTGTTCATCCTCACCTTGAGCATTGTCTACAGTTCAGAGGTTGCAAACAGGGTCTATTTTATGGAAGAAGGCAATGCAAGGGACCAAACTGTGCTGCAGGCAGCGGACGCCCTTGTCCTTTCGGCCGGAAGCCCTGCAAACTGGGAAACCCTCTCTGACTTAAACACAGCTTCCTCTCTGGGGCTTGTGAAAAGCAGGAATGTTCTGGATGCAGGGAAGCTGCAGGCCATTCTTAACTTGAACGCAGGCAATTACGGCAGGATTAAGGAACTGCTGGGGGCAAGCAGGTATGATTTGGGCGTTTCTGTGCTGAGGCTGCAGAACAAGCAACGCCTTGCCGAATTTGGATTGCAGCCAAGCTCTGAAAACAAGGTTTCTGCAGTAAGCAGGATTGCCTTGTACAATGGCGAAGAGGTAATCGTAAGGGTAAAGGTGTTTGAATAATGACGAATGGTAAACACGGATTTGTAATATCGATAGATGCCTTGATTGCCCTGGTGCTTCTCCTGTCCATGTTTGCCGCAGCAACCGCCTACTATGGCGGAATCAGATTTGAGGCAGGAAGCAGCCTCGCCTTGAAGCAGATTGCCTCCGACTCCATAACCGTTTTGGAAAAGTCAGGCAAGCTGGAGGAGGCTGTTCTTGAAGACAAGGTCAGTGAGATTAGGGCTTTTTTGAACAAGCTTCCGAAAAACATCTGCGGCGAAGTGAGCATTTATTCCCAGAGTGATTTGGAAAGCCCACTGCTGCTATCCCTTAAGCCAGGCTGCAAGAAAAATTTTTTGGACATGGCCACAGTCAAGAGAAGCTTTTTGGTTAGGTCTGGCAGCACTGCAACTCCTTACTTGGGTGAGATAAAGGCATGGTATAGGGTGGTTGAATGAGGCAG
>JAFCBY010000078.1:8615-14052 GCA_017610485.1 Candidatus Falkowiibacteriota bacterium | reverse complement strand
GGACGGCATGTTCATGCTCTTCGCAACAGTCCTGTTCTACCTGTTTTCGCTTGACGGTGTCATAAGTTCTTGGGAGGGCGGATTCTTTCTCTTCCTGTTCATTTCATACCTTTACTACTTCATCGCAAGCAAAAGGCGGTTCAAAAAAGAGCTTCATTTCAGAAGCTATTTGAGTGAGTACTCTGATATGAAGAAGCGGGAAAAGTTTGACGATGTGCCAGACATTACCAAAAGTGTCAGGGTCGCTTTGAAAAAGCACATAATTGAGAAGGCCATCGTGCTTTCGCAGGATTTCAACAAACTTTTCAAAAGAACAAAGGCCTCGATTGAGCGAAACAGAAAGCTAATTGTCAGGAAGAGGGTGGCCATAGAGTTTTTCTTCAGGCAGTTAACAATGATACTAGTTGGCGCATTATGCATTTTTTTTGGCGCAGAGTTTGTTGTCACAAGCGCCATGCGCTTTCCCATAGACCAGCTTGTTGTAGGCCTTGTCTTTGTTGCGATTGGAACCAGTTTGCCGGAGCTAACCGTTACAATTACCAGCCTGAAGAAGGGCCTGCCGCAGATAATGATTGGCAATTTGATTGGAAGCAATATCGCAAACATTTTGTGGGTTGGGGGTATTGCTGCTATCATAAGCCCGATAATTGTGCCTGTTACCGCCATAACCATTGACTTTGTTTTCCTTATCTGGATAACCTGGATGTTCCTGGTCTTCCTTAGGAACGACAGGAAAATAACGCGCATTGAGTCAATCACCTTGCTTTTGCTCTACGTGCTTTTCGTTGCAACTGCTTTTGGCCTGAGGCTTGGCCCTGGCCTTGGAATTCTTGGAGGGACCTGAAATGAATGTGGCGATTGCCTTCCACAGCAAAACTGGCTCGACTGAAAAGGCAGCCTTGGTCATTAAAGAGCAGCTGGAAAAGAACGGGCACTCAGTTACCTTTCTCAGGCTCGCTCCGGAAAAGGAATTAAAGGCATACCAATACAAGAAGAATGGAAAGGAGTTGAAATTGAAGGACTCTATTTCGGATGTCAAAAAGTTTGATTTGATCGTGGTTGGAACGCCAATTTGGAGCTTTTGCCCAACTCCAATCGTTTTGTCATACCTGCGCGGCCTAAAGAACACATCTGGTAAGAAGTTTGCGCTGTTTGCAACCTGCACCGCCCTGCCTGGGACGAGCATTCAGAGAATGGGAAGCATTTTGACAACAAAGGGCGCAAGAATCTTAACCAGCCTAACCATTAAAAGCATTTTTCCGCTGGATGAGAAAAAGCTTTCCGAGGCAAGGCGTTTTGCTGACTCCCTGGAAAAAATCGGAAAGGCCTAGTTGCCCTTTACCTGGTTGGCAATCTCTTTCGCTATCCTGATTTCCTTTGCCCTTTTCTCGCGCCGCTTCTTTCGCTTTTTTTTGAGTTTGCCTGACTCCATGTTCGAGATGTTTTGCTTTAGGTCTTCCATTACCCTTACAATGTTTGCTTCGCTGTGCAATTGCTTTATTTCTGCCTCGAGATCAATCAGGTTTTTCTGGTTTTTTTGAACAAGGACCTGGTAGGTTTTGGAATCAATTTTTCTTCTAAGGTAGAGTCTTTCAGCAATGTTCATTTCTTTCAGCAGGCGCCTTTTCTGGTCCAGAAGGTTTTTGAGGACGTGCCTCTTCTTGGTCTGAACTGCAAGAAGCTCCTCATCTATTTCTTTCTCGTTTGCTTTGGCTGACAATTCGTTGATTTTTGCCTCGACCTTGATCAAAGCAGTCTGTTTTTCCTTAAAGATCTTGTTGAAGTCCTTTTCACTGAGCTTTCTCTTCATGTAGCGCCTTTCAGCAATCTTTATTGCATGCAAAACTGTTTTCTTCTCCGAGACAAGAGCATTGTAGCTTGGCTGGCTGTACTTGATTTTGATCCAAAGAAGAACAATGCCAAGAATAGCCAGCAGGGCAATTGCGGCCAGAAAAAGGCCAAAGAAAACGCGCAGAATGGTTTTCCAAAAGAGGAGAACTGCGAGAATTGCTATCGCAATTACTACAAAGGTAAGTGGCCTCTCTTTGACAGTATCCTTCAGCAGGACTTTAATGCCATCAAGAACTTCTTCCACTTCAACCATTCAAAACCAGTAAAAGAATTGGCTTAACTTAAATAAAAGGCTATTGGGGGGGGCCAAAATTTCACTTATCCCAGATGTTGCTGAACAAGTAGATAATGCTAACTCCAAAAACAAGCACTGCCAAAAGCACGTCAATCCTTGTGTACCTGGTTAGGCTATCATAAATGTACATAAACGACGCCACAAGAACCACCAGAGCAACGACCATTTCAGCGGTCTTCCTTTCAGCCTCAGCCATGTAAGAAAGGCAGGCAAAACAATATTTAAAGGTTACTTTAAGCAGTTAATCGGTGAATAGAAGCAGCTGGGCGGCATTAATTTGAATCAAACCCTATTTGGAGGTTTCAGAAACTGGGGGGGCTTGCCACCTACGCTTTGCTGGAAAAAAGTATGACTAAAAAGTCTTACTTTGTTGTGGTTTCAATAGGAATATTTCTTTGAGTCAACTCCTTGCGACAAGTTAAGGTCAGTGACTTTTCCACAAGAGCAGTGGATTACCCTATGCTCCCCTACTTGCATGTCAACAGTTAGGTCCTTGTTGCACTTGTCGCAATGCACTTTTATTAGCATTTCTAGCCAATCTCCTTCCATCATAAAATTAGACCTTTTCAAGAATAAAAAGCTTTCTCAGAGGCTAAAAAATGGTTGAAAAAAGCCGTTTTTGGCAAAAAAAGCCCGGAAAAATCCCTTTTTTTTAAAAAAATGCCCTTAAATTGGTTAAAACATTTTCAGTTTGGAAAGGGCCTTTTCTGACTGTCCCCGAGTCTCCCCTCCTGCCTACGACCAATGGATTAAACAGGACAAAAGCCAAAAACAACCTGAATTAAGTCAATTGGAGGCAAAAAAACTGTCCTTTTGGACAGGAAATGCAAAGAAATGTGGGGCAAAACACAATCATTTTAAAGGTCAAAGCCGCATAACCTTTTAGGCGAAAACAATGCGCAAAGTAACAAGAGCAACTCAAACGCGTTCCAGGCAGAAGAGGCCCCCAAAAAAGAGACACAGAGAACCTGCAAAAAGTAAAACAGGCCAGAAGCTAATTGTAGTTAGAAATGAGGCAGGAAAAATCGTCTACAGGGGGGTCGACAGAAGGCAGCACAATGAACAGGTTTTCTTTGATTCAGGCCAGGATATAAGGCGATTTTCATTGCCGGAAAAACAAATAAACAAGACCAGGGTCAAAGCCCTTGCAAAAATAGGCCCTAAAAAAAAGGTTTTGGGCAAACAAACTTTTGCCTCCGAAAGAAACCCAAAACACAGAGAAAACAATTCTTAACACTCATTATTAGGAAGAAAAAGGACTGTGGAAAATGCCTGCAAGAGAAAGACACCAAAAGTCAAAAGGAAAAATCACAAAACCCAAAATGAAGCGGCCAAGGAGGCGAGTATCCCTCCTACACCTAAGGCCACTGAAGCACAACGAATACCGTTCGAAATTGTACGGGCTGCTGGCACTAAGAGAAATTTTCGGACGAGTAAATGTCAACCTCCTAGATTTCAGGGTGTGCGACAAGGCCAGTGGATTTTCAATAAACAGCTTTAAAGACCCCCAGCATGGCAGGCTTATTGTTAGAACAGACCCTGAAAGACTAAATCACACTCAGAGCTTGAAGGAATGGGTTAGCATGCCAAGGCTCAACCTTTACCTCAAGAACCAGCCTCCGGAAAGAACCGAAAAAATGGTTAAGCAGTGGATGAAAGCTGCAAAAAAAAAGAAGCCAGAGGCGCGCTTCATTGTCCACAAGGTTAGGGGCCTTGGAGAATATGACCACTTTGTTCAATTAAACGTTGACTTCAACACAGGCAAAGTAGTAATTTCAAAAACAGGAGCTGGAACAGACAAGTTCCGGGACGAGAAGGGAACCTTAACAACATTGACTATAGACGACCGTTGGAAAATAAGGAGAGCCATTGGTTCAAAAGTTATTCTACCCGAAGGGCTCCAGACAAATACAATCAACGCCCTTAGAAGAATAAGCAATTTTGCCGCCGAAACAGGCCACAGGGTCTTTGAAGCATCATATGTAACATATAAAGATGCACCAAGCGAACCGGAATTTTACGACCTTATTTTCGGAAAAAAAATGTAATGCCAGGCACAATTGCAAAGACAGACAAAAAAGCAATCCTTAATAACCATTATTTCCCTAAATTTCTTCCAAGGACCCGTAGCCTAGCGGATAAGGTACCTGCCTTCTAAGCAGGTGATCGCCGGTTCGAATCCGGCCGGGTCCGCTTTTATGGTGAACCAATGCCAAAGAAGAGAAAAAGAAAGCCGGCAGAGATCCTTGAAAGGCAGAGGGCCGAGCAATGGAGCAGTGCTGGCCTGGAAAGGGACAGGCGTGAAAGAGAGCATAATGAGCTTGCATCCAAATTGACTGCTTCGGAAGTTGACCAGCTTAGCAGGGCAATTGCAAATGTTGAATTCAAGAAATCGGCAAGGGAAACATTTATCGCAGTTGCAAAAAAGTATAAGGTTAGTTCAGGCGACCTGGAGCAGGCGCTTGCAATAAGGTTTGGGAACAGGAGAAGAATAAGTGATATTTGAGCAGGAATTAAATTAATTAAGCTTGAAAACCTATTATTAGATGGTAAAAATGTCAGAAAAAAAGGAAATTGCACAGGCAATAGAGAAAGCCCTTTCCGGGAAGATGAAAAAGGCAGAGATTGAAACCCTTTTAGAAGAGCCGCCAAACCCTGAAATGGGCGACTTGGCTTTCCCCTGCTTTAAGCTTGCCCCCCTTTTGAAGAAGGCGCCGCAGCATATTGCAGATGGCCTGGCATCCTCCACAAAGCTGCCAAAAGGCGTTGACTCGGCAAAGGCAGCCGGGCCATACCTGAATTTCTTCCTTGCAAAGGAAGGGATTGCCAAACAGGCAATTGATATCGTGTTAAAAGAAAAAAGCAAGTATGGCAGGAACAGTATTGGAAAGAGCCAAAAGGTGATGGTCGAATACAGCGCACCCAACAGCAACAAGCCACTGCACCTGGGGCATCTGAGAAACAATTCCATTGGAATGGCGGTTGCAGGAATTCTTGAGGCTTCCGGCCACAAGGTCGTGAAAGCCAACCTGGTCAATGACAGGGGCATTCACATCTGCAAGAGCATGCTTGCCTTTAAGCTATTTGGAAAGGACTCAAACCCGAAGAAGGAAGGCAAAAAGCCAGACCACTTTGTGGGCGATTATTATGTGTTGTTTAACCAGAAGGTGAAGGAACAACCAGAGCTTGAGGCACAGGCCTACGACCTGCTGAAAAAGTGGGAGGCAAAAGATAAGGCAACAATAGCCCTGTGGAAGAAGATGACTGATTGGGCAGTTGCTGGCTTTAAGG